>NZ_JBTGVD010000006.1:0-39750 GCF_054343395.1 Mycoplasma sp. CB776 | reverse complement strand
CCTTCTGATCCTTCAGAACCTGGAGTAGGTGTTGAAGTTTCTGTTCCTGAACCACCTTTTCCTTCTGATCCTTCAGAACCTGGAGTAGGTGTTGAAGTTTCTGTTCCTGAACCACTTTGTCCTGGGTTTGTAGGTGTTGAAGGTGTTTCAGGTTTTTTAGCTTCTTCTTTTTTTTCACAAGAAACAGCAAAAGCAAATCCTGCTAATGCTGTTGCACTCGTACCTAAAGTTAAAAGCACGTTTTTAAATTTTATTTTCATTTTTCTCCTAAAAATATTATTTTATTAATTAGTAAAATACCATTTAATTTCATGGTATTTCCATAATATTTTATATTTTTTCTTCTTTTTTTACAAAAAAAAAAAAAAAAAGTTTTTTTTTATTAAAAAAACAGTCTTTTTTTACTTTTTTATTATATATATCATGTTATGATTTAAAATTTTATTATTACTTTCCTAAACGATTGGTAAGAATTTTTCCTACAATAGTTCCGTCGTTTGTTGCAGTTGCTATTTGTCTAATTTCTTTTTGAGTTACATCTCCAATGGCATATATTCCTTTTTCTTTAGTTTCTTGAAAGTGATCCACTTTGATAAAACCATTTGGTTCTAAAATATTTAAGTCTTTTAAAAAACCGGTTGCAGGAATAAATCCAATGTATGGAAATAGTGAAGCAACTTTAATTGTTTGAATTTTACCATCAATTTCAACTTCTGCTTCTTCTAAAGAAGTATTTCCTTTTAATTTTAAAACTTTAGAGTTAAAGTGAACTTTAACATTTGGTTTTGACATTAATTCATCAACAAGTCTTGGTTCTGCATTAAATTTAGCATCTCTTACAAAGATATTTACTTCTGAAGCAATAGAGGCTAAGAAAGAACCTTCTTCAACAGCTGAATTTCCACCACCTATAATGATAGATGGGTTTTTACCAAATAAAGGACCATCACAAATTGCACAATAAGAAACACCGCGATGTTCAAATTCTAAAATCCCTTCAATATCCATTGGTTTTCTTTCGTTCATACCTGAAGCAACTACTACTGCTTTTGCTTTAATAATTTTTTTATTTTTTAAGTGAATTTCTTTTTCAAACTCACTTAAAGATAATACTTTTTCTACTTCTCCGTATAAATGCTCTGCACCATATTCTAAAGCGTGTTCATACATTCTTAGAGCTAAATCTGCTCCCATTACAACTTTATCTCCTGGTCAGTTTTCAATTTTTGATTGTGCTACCATTTTTCCACCAGGAGCACCTTTTTCAATAATTGCGACTGATAAATTTCCTCTAGATGCATAAATTGCTGCTGTTAAACCAGCTGGACCTGCACCTATTATTGCTACATCATAAATTTTTTCCATTTTTTTACCTTCTTTTATTTTATAATTTTAATTAATTCTTTTATAGTTTACTCAAGTAATGAAAAACATTTTTTCTTTTGTTTTCTCGTATCTTTGAACTTTATTTACTTTAATTCCTGTTTTACTAATTGAATATTTGTAATTTGCAAAAAATTGGTAATAAATTACAAATATTAAACCAACAACAATGTAAATAATAGCTAAAACAAAGTAAAATACATAAGATTCTTCTCTTAAAAATTCCATAGAAGATCTTACTATTCCGTATCAAATTAAGTAGAAACCTGCTGTAACACCAGGTTTTAATCAATTGAAAAGATTAAATATTCAAACAATTAATATATAACCAACAATTGATGTTAAAAACTCATAGAAAAATAAAGGTACTCTTAATGCTCCATCGGAATTAACAGAGTCACTAATAAACATATTTCTTACAATAGTTTCTCCAAGTCATAAGACACTACTTCCATCTACATCTATTTTTCCATAAACTTCATGGTTGGTATAATTTCCTCATCTACCAATTGCTTGTCCTATTAAAACAGCTGGTAAAATAATACTCATTGCTTTTCGATAGTCTATTACGCTTCTTTTAAAATAAATATATATTAAATCACTTATTGTAGCTAAAATAACTCCTCATTGAATTGATAAACCACCCGATCTAATATTTCATCAAGTATGTTTTAATGATTCAGCATTTCCTGCTATTAATTGTTCAAAAATAAAACCAAGTCTTGAACCAATAATAGATGTAGGAATAGTAATCATTACTAAAATTGCTAAATGATCAGTATTCATTTTTTCTCTTTTTCAAAAAAAGAAAATCGTGAAAATTGCTAAAATCATTCCCAGCATAATCATAACACTATAAACTGGTAATCAAGTTTGATTAAATAAATAATATGCCTCTCCTTCTTTAAAAGGACGTGCTTCTTTTAAATATTCAGGAAAATTTGCATTATTTGGCATTGTTTTTTATCCTTTCTTGTATTTTTTGAATTGGATCTAAACCATCCTGTTTAACCAAATAAGAATTAACAGCTGCAACAACAAGTGATGAAGTTGTTCTTCCTTGTTTAACAGGAATTTGAATTTTTTGAATAGTTCCACCTAATATATTATAATGCAATTCACTATTACCTAATCTATCAAAATTAATTGCACTATCACTTAATACTAATTCAAGAACTAAATCAATATCAAGTTTTTTTCTTATCATACTAGAACCATAAGTATGTCTAATATCAATTATTCCAATTCCTCTAACTTCTAATAAATCTTGAGTAATTGGAGATGGTTTTCCAATAAATCTTGTTCCAAGCCTAGAAATAATTACCGTATCATCACTAACAAAAGTGTGTCCATCTTGAATTAACTCAAGCACTGCTTCAGATTTTCCAACTCCTGAAGAACCTACAATTAAAACCCCAACTCCGTTTATGATAATTGCACAACCATGAACTGCTTCTTTTTTAGCAAAATATTCTGATAAAAAACTTCCTATATTAGCAATCAAAGTTGAAAGATGTTCTTTACTATTAGTAACTTGTACTGAAAACTGATTTGCTATTTCTAAAACTTCATCATACAGTTTTTGTGAAAAACCAATAGATAACATTAGCAGGGGTGGATGCTGCCCTAAAACACGAATTAGTGCATTTTTCCTTTCGCTTTGACTTAAAGAAAGTAAAAATTCTGATTCATTTGTTCCTCAAGCAACAATATTTTTGGTTAAAGTTTCATTACTTACTACACCTGCAAGTAATAAACCTGCTCTATTAATGGAAGGACGTTTAATTTCTCCTTCTGGAAAATGGTTAATTGGATTTAAGTTAAATTCATTAATTAAAAAAGAAATTTTAATGTTTTCCATTTTGTAATACTCCTTTTAAATACTGACCTGTAAAGGAATTTTCGTTTTTTGCTACTGCTTCTGGTGTTCCTGTAGCAATAATTTTACCACCATTGACTCCACCACCTGGTCCTAAGTCTATAACATAATCTGCTACTTTAATAATATCTAAATTATGTTCTATTACTAACACTGTTTCTCCACTATCTGCAAGGCGATTTAAAACTTTAATTAATTTAGAAACATCTAAAGGATGAAGTCCTGTACTTGGTTCATCAAGAACATAAAAAGTTTTTCCTGTAGGTTTTTTTTGTAAGAATTTAGCTAATTTTACTCTTTGTGCTTCACCACCAGAAAGTGTAGTTGCTGATTGTCCTAAAGTAATATAGTCAAGTCCAACATCTATTAAAGTTTTTAATTTACTTGCAATTTTAGGGCGATTTTCAAAAAATTCATAAGTATCAAGAACAGTCATATTTAGAACATCTGAAATATTTTTATTTTTATATTTAATTTCTAGAATTTCATTTTTATATCTTGTTCCATCACAGTGATCACAATTGATATAAACATCAGGTAGAAAATGCATTTCTATTTTTAGCATTCCATCACCTTGACATTTTTCACAACGACCATCGGAAGCATTAAAAGAAAATTTCCCCTTTAAATATCCACGACTTCTAGCTTCCTCTAAATTAGCAAAAACATCTCTTATATCATCAAAAACACTTGTATAAGTTGCTGGATTTGATCTTGGAGTTCTTCCTATTGGGGATTGTGAGATTTTAATTAATTTATCGATATTATAATGTCCATTTAGTGATTGGTGTTTTCCAACTCTTACTTTTTCTTCAGAAGTCATATTTTCAAGTGCTTTAACTAAAATTTCATTAACTAAAGTACTTTTTCCAGAACCAGAAACACCTGTAACTGCGATGAATTTACCTAACGGAAAATTAACATCAATATTTTTTAAGTTATTTTCTTTAGCTCCCTTTATAGAAATAAATTGCCCGTTTCCTGCTCTTCTTTTATTAGGAATAGCAATAAAATTTTTACCTGATAAAAATTTTCCTGTTTCTGAAATTGGATTTTTCATAATGTCTTCTACAGTTCCTTGAGCAACAAGTTCACCACCATTACGACCTGCTAAAGGTCCTATTTCAATAATGTGATCAGCTTCTAAAATAGTTTCTTCATCATGTTCAACAACTATTAAAGTATTACCAATTTCAACCATTTTTTTCAAAGAATTAATTAATTTACGATTATCTTTTTGATGTAAACCGATTGACGGTTCATCCAAAACATATAGAACACCGGTTAAATTTGAACCGATTTGTGTTGCTAACCTAATTCTTTGTGATTCTCCACCTGAAAGTGTTTCTGATTTACGATTTAAAGATAAATATTCTAATCCTACATTAACTAAAAAACTTAGTCTATCTTTTATTTCATTAACTAATAATTCAGCAACTTCTTTTTCAAAAGCATTAATTCTTAAATTTTGAACTTCTTTTAATGTATCTTCAATGGATAAGTTACAAAGTTCAAAAATATTTAAATCATTAATTTTTACAGCTAATGAGTAGCGATTTAATCTTGCTCCACCACACTCATCACAATTGAATTCTGACATAAACTTCTTGTATCAATTACGAATATCTTCACTAGAAGTTTCTAAATACTTTCTTTCAATTCTTTCTAAAAGCCCTTCAATTCTTCTTGTTCTATTGTATTTATTACCACTTTCAGATTTAATGGTATAACTAATTTCATGTTCAGAACCATATTTTAAGATATCTATTTGTTCATCTGAAAGTTCATTAATTGGTTTATTAATGTCAATATCATAATAGTTTAATAAAATTTCAAATTCTTTTCATTCAATAGATTTTCCATTAATTGGAAAAGGAAATAATTTAATTGCTCCTTCTTGAATAGAAAAGAATTTATTAGGAATTATTAAATCAAAATCCGCTCTTAAAATAACACCAATTCCTTTACATTTGTCACACATACCACTTGGTGAATTAAAAGAAAAATCCTTTGTATCAATGTGTGGCATATTAAAATCACCATATGGACAAGCTTGCTGTTTGGAAAAAGTAATTGTTTTTTGGTTGAGAATTTCAACATTAACTATTCCTTGAGAATAATCAGCGGCTACATCAATGGATTCTGTAATTTTACCTCTATTTTTTTCTTCAATACTTAATCTATCAACAACAATTTCAATGTTGTGTTTTTTATTTTTTTCTAATTTGATTTCATCTTCTTCAATAAGGAAAATTTTTCCATCAATTTTTAGTCTTAAAAATCCTTCTCTCTTTAATTTTTCAATTAATTTTTCATGTGAACCTTTTTCATTTGAAACAACAGGAGAAAGGATATAAATTTTTGAATTTTCCGGAAAAGTAAAGATAGAATCAACAATATCTTTGGTTTTTTGACTTGTAATTTCAATTTTGTGTTTTGGACAAAATGGTTTTCCTATTCTTGCATATAATAAACGTAAATAATCATATATTTCAGTAATAGTACCTACTGTTGAACGCGGATTATTATGAGTTGTTTTTTGTTCAATGGAAATAGCAGGAGAAAGTCCATCAATAGACACCACATCAGGTTTTTTAGTTCCACCCAAAAATTGTCTAGCATATGAACTTAAAGAATCAACATATCTCCTTCTTCCTTCTTCATAAATTGTATTAAAAGCAAGTGATGATTTACCAGAACCAGAAACCCCGGTAAAAACAACTAACTTATTTTTTGGTATTTTTAGATTTATATTTTTTAAGTTATTTTCTTTTGCACCAACTATGGTAATAAAGTCTTGTGTATTTTTCATTTTTTAATTATACAAAAAATGTAATTTTTTTGTTTTTTTTAGTCTTTATAAATGAAAAAAATCTCTTTTTTTAAGTTTTTTAAATTTAGAAATGAAAAATAAAATCATCTGTCAAGCACTTTTACTTGACATTTTTTCAAAAAGTGGTAAAATTTATTTCATTATTAAAGCATTAAATAATTTAATAAAATAAATAAGTATAAAAAACAAGAAAGGAAAATATGGTAAAAATTAGATTAAAACGTTTAGGAAATAAATTCAATCCTATTTACAAAATTGTTGCTGCAGATGCAAGAGCACCAAGAGATGGAAGATTTATTGAAGTATTAGGACACTATAACCCAAGTTCTAAAGAATTAAAACTTGAAAAAGAATTAATTTTAAAATGATTAAACATTGGAGCAGTACCAACTGAAACTGTTAAAACTTTATTGAAAAAAGAATCAATTTTAAGCGAATTCGCTGCTTCTAAAAAAGCAAAATAGTATGAAAATTAACTTTTTGACACTATTTCCGAATTATTTCGAAATATTTAAAAGTGAATCTATAATTGCAAAAGCAATTGAAAAAGGAATCATTGAAATAAACATCATAGATATAAGAAAATTTTCACAAAACAAACATAAAAAGGTTGATGATCAAATTTTTGGCGGCGGTCATGGAATGCTTTTACAAATAGAACCAATTGATTTAGCACTGCAAACAGTTGGTGGTAAAAAAATTGTTATGAGTCCACAAGGAAAAGTTTTTAATCAACAAAAAGCAAGAGAGTTATCTAAAGAAAAAGAAATTACAATAATTGCCGGTAGATATGAAGGTTTTGATGAAAGAATTATTGATTATTTAATTGATGAAGAAATTTCAATAGGTGATTATGTCTTAACAGGTGGAGAATTACCTGCTATGATAGTTGCTGATTCTGTAATCAGATTGGTTGAAGGTGTTATAAAGGAAGAATCCCATTTAAATGATTCTTTTGAAAATGAAGGATTATTAGATTATCCACAATATACCAGACCTAGAAATTATAAAAATATGTTAGTTCCAGAAGTTCTTTTTAGTGGTCATCACAAAAAAATAGAAGAATGGAAAAAACAAAAACAAATTGAAAAAACTAAAAAAAATAGACCAGATATTTTAGAAAGGAAAGAAAATGCAAAATAAATTAATGGAAATTGTTGAAAGTTCACAATTAAGAACTGATTTACCTAAATTTAAACAAGGTGATAATGTTAAAGTTCACGTAAGAATTAAAGAAGGTTCAAAAGAAAGAATCCAAATTTTCGAAGGTTTAGTTATAGCAATGAAAAACGAAGGAACTAGAGAAACCTTTACTGTTAGAAAAGTTTCATACGGTATTGGTGTTGAAAGAACATTTCCTTTAAATTCACCTACAATTTCTTCAATTGAAGTTGTTCGTTCAAACAAAGTTAGAAGAGCAAAACTTTACTACATGAGAGATAGAAAAGGTAAATCTGCTAGACTTAAAGAAATTAGAATTAAAAAATAATAAAACAAATATAGATGATTATTATATTATCTATATTTTTATTAAAGTTAAAATATGAAACCAAATTATTATGAAGAAATTATTGAAATAATTAACAAAGAAAAAGATCTTATAACTAAAAAAATATTAATTGAAACTGAATTAAGTGCGCCTTGAATCCCTGAAACTTATAAGCAAAAATTTGAAAAAATGCTTTTTGAAACTAATCAAGAACTTCTTGGAAATACTAAAAAGTTCGAAACTAAAGGAATAATAGATATTTCTTTTAATGAACTGCAAACCGCTTTAGAAAACGCTAATGAAGAAACTTTTAATGCTTGTTTAGAATTTATCAAATTCACAAATACAGAGAAATATAGTTCAATTTTTGAATCAATATTCAATAGTAAAAAGTTGACTTTATTATCTAAAAACAAAATTTTGTTAATTTTGCTTGATAAAGAAGATAATTTAACTTTCAACTTTGAGTATGAAAATAAAAAAAAGCAAATTCAAACAAAAACATTCAATGAAAATTTTATATTGCCATTAGTAGATTCAATTAATGATTTTATTGAAACAACCTATAAAAAAGAAATGTTTAAAAAAGAGAAAGCTTATTCAATTTTTAGCAACTTTTTCCTAGAAAATCTTATAATTATAAATAGGTTCTCATTTGAATACATACAAAATGAAATTATACAAGGAGTAGAAAATGAAAAACAATAAAGAAGAAATATTTAAAAAACTAAAAGAATATATGGAAATAGAAGGTGTTTCTAGAAGAGAAGAAAAAGTAGCAAATAAACTAAAAAGCAACACTATGAGTGAAAATTTAAATTATGAATATGATAATTTTGGTTCACTTATTATCACCAAAAAAAATCATAATCAAGGACCTAAAATTATGGTTACAGCTCATATGGATGAAGTAGGTTATACTGTTCTTGATATTCTAGAAAACGGACAAGTTAGAGTTGCAACCATTGGTGGTATATGAGCTAATGTTATAATAGGAACAAAAGCAAAACTTGTAACTAGCGAAAATAAAGAATTTTACGGGGTTTTCGGTCATACTTCCATTCATATTTTGGAAAGAGATAAAATCCAAAAAGCCGTAACAACAAAAGATTTATTTGTTGATTTTGGTTTTAAGGATAAAAAAGAAGTTGAAGAACAAGGTGTGCAAGCTGGAGATATTATCTATATTCACGGTGAAACATTTAGATTATTTAATCAGGATTTAGTTGTTGGTAAAGCAATGGATAACCGTGCAGGTGTTACTGTTTTAGATTTTCTTGTTAATAATCTAAAAGATGAAAAATTAAATAATATACCATATTTTGTTGGAACAGTTCAAGAAGAAGTGGGAACTAGAGGTGCAAAAACTTCTGTTTCAAAAATAAATCCAGATATAGCAATCGCTATCGATACAACCGCTTCTCACGATACTTATCAAACTATCAGCGGAAGACAAAAATTAGGTAATGGAGTTGCAATTAGAGTTCAAGATCGTGGAACTATGATGGATCCAAAACTTATAGAAGTTTTAATGCAATTGGCTAAAAACAAAGGTATAAAAATTTATAAATTTGTAGCACAAGGCGGTGGAACAGATGCTACTGAATTACAATATGGAAAAGGTGGTGTTGCTACCGTAACAATCTCAATACCACAAAGATATTTACACTCTCCACTTGGAGTTTGTGATTTAAATGATTTACAAGCAGTAATTCAATTATTAACTGAATTTTTCAAATTTATGAATAATGAAGAATATAATAAAATACAATATAAATAAGGAGCAAAAATGAATAACAAAGAACAATTATTTTTAAGATTAAAAGAATACATGGAAATAGAAGGTGTTTCTAGATACGAAGACCAAGTTGTAGAAGCATTAAGAAAAAACACTAAAGATGCTAATGTAGAATATGCAAGAGATAGAATGGGAAGTGTTATTATAACTAAAAAAGATCATAATCATGGACCTAAAATTATGCTTGCTGCACATATGGATGAAGTTGGTTTTTCAGTTCTTGAAATTTTAGAAAATGGACAAGTTAGAGTTGTAACCATTGGTGGAGTATGACCTAATGTGGTAGTAGGAACAAAAGCTAAACTTATAACTACCGAAAATAAAGAATTTTACGGGGTTTTCGGTCATACTTCCATTCATATTTTGGAAAATGAAAAAATCCAAAAAGCTATAAACATTAAAGATTTATTTATTGATTTTGGCTTCAAAGACAAAAAAGAAGCTGAAGAACAAGGGATTCAAATTGGTGACAGAATTTATATGTATGGAGAAACATTTAGATTATTTAATCCTGATTTAGTTGCTGGTAAAGCAATGGATAACCGTGCAGGTGTGACAGTAATTGATCAAATTATCAACAGACTAAAAGATGAAAAATTACCAAATAGACCTTACTTTGTTGGAACAGTTCAAGAAGAAGTGGGATGTAGAGGAGCAAAAACTTCTGTTTCTATAATTGAACCAGATATCGCTTTTGCAATTGATACAGGAGCTTCCCACGATACTTATCAAGCAATTACTGGAATTCCTAAATTAGGAGCAGGAGTTGCAATTAATGTTCAAGATTTTGAAACATTAATGGATCCAAAATTAGTACAAATTTTAATGAATTTAGGTAAAAAACACAACATTCCAGTTTATAAATATGTAGCACAAGGTGGTGGAACAGATGCTGCAGAACTACAATATGGAAAAGGTGGTGTTCCAACAATTAGTTTATCAATTCCACAAAGATATTTACATTCACCTTTAGGAGTTGCTTCATTATTCGATATTGAAGCAATGATTAATTTAATGGTTGAATTTTTAAAAATATTTGATGAAAAAATGCTTGATTCTATTAGATATAAATAAAAAACAAAATTCTTCTTTTTAGGAGAATTTTTTGTTACTTTTAAATAAAAATTAATTTTAATTATATAATATAACTAATGGAGTAAATATATGAAAAACAAATTAATTTTTTTAAATACTATTTTAGTTTCAACAATTCCTTTTTCTTTTGTTTCTTGTGTAAAAATTTTTGATTATGAAAACCAAGAAATTAAAGAAGAAAAACAATATAGAATGCAAGATGTTTATGAGTTTGGAAATTTATTAAGCAAATATCAAGATGATAATAATATAAAGAAAATTGAAGTTCCGCATTTTATGATAAATTTAGAAAAATATAAACATTTTAATTATCAAAAAAAACCTTATGAAAAGCAAGCTTATCAAATTATAAAAAATGGTTATACAATAATTTATTCTTTTAATGAATTACAAGAAAGTTTTTTAAACTTTTTCAACAAATCCTTTTGAGAAAATTTATACAATCAAAATCCAGAATTAGATAAAAATAATTATCATAGTTTGAGTGAAGAAAAAATTCAAGAAATAAATAAAAAAGAATTTGAAAAGCACTATTTAAACGGTGTAAGTTCAGAAGAATTTTTTGCAAATAATAATTTAATTTTGTCACAACCTTGATACTGAGGAATGTCTAGCGGTATTTATTATTCATACTTAATTCCTTTTTTTGAAAATCATACAAATAAACTTATCTTAAAAAAAGTTGAAGCAATGGATTTACCAATTAAAACAATAGATCTTGCAAATAGTACTTACTTCAAATCAATATTAGAAATTTTAAAAATAAATAAAAATCAAAAAGTTGAAATAATAGATACTCCCATTGATGAAAAAGAAGCAGAAAGATTATTTGAATTTCTTAAGAAAAAATACGATGTAAATAATGGAGAAAAAGAAAATTCATAGGACTTTAGGTTCTATGTTTTTTTCAAATTAGTATTAATTTACACAAAAAACAAATTTTTATAAAGGAAAATTGCTTTTTTTAGTAAAATTTTATTGCAAACATTTGTTTGTAGTTTCCTGACTGGGATAATTACCCAACCGGATGTAAAAGCCATCGTACTCATAGAGCATGATCGGGCGGAATTCCCGAGCCGACAGTAAAGTCTGAAGATAGTTATTACTAAATGTTATACTTTTTAATTTCAGTGAAACTTAATTTTTGAAAAGAGGAAAAAATGAAACATAAATTAGATTATTATGCTGCTAATTATTTTTTTAAAGCAAAGCAAATTATCGAAAAATTTAACCCGAATTCAATTGTTACTTTACAGTTCTTTCAAAGACATGATAATTCAATTTTAGGTGGAATGAACGAAGCTTTAGAATTGCTAAAAAATAATACAGATACTTCTAAATATTCTATAAAATATTTACCTGAAGGTTCAATTATAAATAATAAAGAAGTTGTTCTTGAACTAGAAGGAGAATATAAATATTTTGGAATTTACGAAGGTATAATTGATGGAGTTTTAGCAAGAAGTACTTCTATTGCTACTAATGCAAAAAGATGTATGGAAGCAGCACCAACAAAAGAAATTGTCTTTATGGGAGATCGTTCAGACCATTATTCTAATCAAGAAAGGGATGGAATAGCTGTTGAACTTGCTGGTATAACTTCTCACTCCACAAATGCAGGAGCAAGAGGTAAAGAAGAAGTGGTTTTTGGTTCGATTCCACATGCATTAATACAGAATTTTAACGGGAATTTAGTTGAAGTAATGAAATATTACTATGAACTTTTTCCAGATGAACCATTAATAGCACTTGTTGATTTTCACAACGATGTTATTAGCGATTCTTTAGCAGTTTTAAAAGAATTTAAAGAAAAACTTTTCGGTGTAAGAGTTGATACTTCTAAAGCCGTTAGAGACAAGATGTTTAAAAATAATGAAAATGAATTTGGAGTTACTCCAAATCAAATTAAAAACTTAAGAAAAGCACTAGATGAAAATGGTGGAAAACATGTAAAAATAATTGTGTCTTCTGGTTTTGATCCTGAAAGAATAGCAATGTTTGAAAAAGAAAATACACCAGTTGATTCTTATGGAGTAGGTGAGTTTATGCTAACCATAAATAATACTTTCAGTGCTGATGCAACTAAAATTAATGGAAAATTATTAGCTAAAGAAGGAAGAAAATACTCTGAAAATCCAAGGTTAATAAAATTTAATTAAATATATGAATAAAAAAATAGTTTTAAATTCTTTAGGTTATGATTCTAACTTGTATATTTATCAAGATAAAAATATGTTTAATTATTCAGTTGATACAATATTATTAGGTAATTTCATAACTATAAATAGAAAAGTTAAAAATATTCTTGAAATAGGAACAAATAATGCTGCTTTATCTATTTTCATTTCTGAAAGGGATGAAAATATATTAATAGATGCTCTAGAAATTCAAGAAAAAGCCCTAAATTTAGCTAAAAAAAATGTTGTTCACAATAAAAAAGAAAAACAAATTAATTTAATTTTGAATGATTTTAATCTTTTTTATAAAGAACACAATAAAAATCAATTACAAAAATATGATGCAATAGTTTGCAATCCGCCTTTTTATAAAATAGACAAAAATACGCAAAAAACAAAGATAAATGAAGAATTACTGATTGCAACACATGAAATAAAATTAAACTTAGAACAAATTATTTTAGGAAGTTCCAAAATAATTAAAGAAAAAGGGTATTTAAGTTTTGTTTTACCTATAGAGAGACTTGTGGATTGTTTTGAATTATTGAGAAAATACAAATTCGAACCAAAAAGAGTTCAATTTGTATTACCAAGAGAAAATGAAAATCCTAAATTTGCTTTAATTGAATCTAGATTTCAATCTGGTTGGGGGACTTTTTTTGAAAAAAACATTTATTTACATATTAACGATAAAAGCAAACATGAATACAGAGCTGAAGTTAAAGAACTTTATAAACCAATAAAAACAAGGAGATAAAATGAAAAAAACATTTTTTATTACAACGCCTATTTATTATCCTTCGGGGAATCTTCATATAGGACATTTATATACAACTACTCTTGCATGAGTTTTTGCAAACTACAAGAAAAATAGAAAATATGATGTAAAAATGTTGACTGGTTCAGATGAACATGGATTAAAAATACAACAAAAATCAAAAGAAAATAATCTAGAACCACAAAAATACGTTGATATGCAAGTTCAAAAATTTAAAGATCTTTGAGAATTAGCACAAATTGACTATGATTATTTTTCTAGAACCACAAACACAAATCATAAGGAAGTTGTTTTAAATGTATTTAATTCTTTACTTTCTAAAGGAATTATTTATAAAGATAAATATAAAGGTTTATACTCTGTTAGTTCCGAAGAATTTTTAACTATTACACAAGCTAAAGAAAAAAACGGTAAATTAGTTCATCCAGTTAGTGAAGATGAGTTAGTTGAAGTTGAAGAAGAATCTTATTTTTTTAAAATGTCTCAATTTCAAGAATGATTACTTGAATATTGAAAAAACAATGAAAACTTTATTTTTCCAAAACAAATAATAAAAGAGTTAGAAAATAATTTCTTAGAAAAAGGACTTGAAGATCTCTCTGTTACAAGAATTTCTTTTGATTGAGGAATAAAACTACAAAACGATCCAAAACACGTCATTTACGTTTGATTAGATGCTTTATTTAATTATGTAAGTGCTCTTAATTTTAGTTTAAAAAATGATTCTGATTTTAAGAAATATTGAGAAAATGGAGATGAAATCGTTCATATAGTAGGTAAAGAAATAACAAGGTTTCACTGTATTTACTGACCAATTATGTTAAAATCAATGGATTTAAAACTACCTACCACAATTTTAAGTCATGGTCTTATTAGAGATGCTAATGGTATTAAAATGTCCAAAAGCTTAAACAACGTAGTTGATCCCATTGAATTAATTAACAAATACGGAGCAGAACCCGTAAAATACTACTTATCTACACAAATTATTATGGGACATGATGCTAATTTTGATGAAGAACAATTCAAAAATGTTTACAACTCTCATTTAGCTAACAATTTTGGAAATTTATTATCAAGAACAATCGCAATGATTCACCAATCTTTTAATGTACCATTAAAATATAAAAAAGAACAACTAACAGACTTAGAACAAGAAATTTTTTCTGAAATACTTAATACCAAAAAAGAATTTTGCAATGAAATGGACTCTTTTAAAATTGATAAAGCTTATAAAGAAGTTTTTAATCTATCAAAAAAATTAAATGGTTATATTGATTTAACTCTTCCATGAACTTTAAAAGATAATAAAGAAAGATTGGAAGTTGTTTTAAATACTCTTTTAAACGGAATTTATGCTATAACTTGCTTTATGTCTTCTATTTTAAAAAACAAAGCGAATTTAGCTCTTCAACAATTAAATATTGAGTCAATTGATTTTGATAATATAGGAAAATGAGAACTTTTTGATAATACACTAACTCAAAAAGGTGAAATACTTTTTGAAAGAATTAAATAATAAATTCTATAAAATTTTTATATTTGGTTAAAACTAAATTGGCATATATTAATGAATTTGGAACTATTTTCAAATTACTATTTTGAGATAAACGAACATTAAAAACATTGTTTTTAATGTTTTTTATTTCCTTTATAAATAAAAGCGTTTCTTTATCTTCATCTTTTAAATAAGGTTTTTTAACTATAATATAACTGCTTTTTTTAATAGATAAAAAAGTGTTTGTATCTATTTCAAAATTTAATTCTTTCTTATTATTTACTGTGATAGAAATGGGAATTTGTTCATTCTCTTTTATATTTTTTATTAAAAATATAGAAATAATAAATATAAAAAATAAAAGTATGGATAAAAATATTATTAAATTATTTTTCTTTATCAAGATCAAAAATCTCACTTTCATTTAAATATTTGTTAGAATGAGAAACTTCTATAAAAATTGCTTCTTTTTGAAAATTCAAAATTATTTTCTTTAAAATTTCAAAATTTTCAATTGATATATTTTCAAAAGCTTCATCCAATAAAATCAAATCGAATTCTTGACACAAAAGTTGTAAAATAGATATTATTTGTTTTTGTCCTTCTGAAAAATTGACCCAATTTTCCTTTATTTCTGTTTTTAAATCTATTTGTCATTTAATAAATAATTTATCCAATTCATAAAAACTATAATTGTTTAGAAAAGTATCGACCTTTTGTGGATTATATTTAGTAATATAACCAAATACATCTATACTAGATGAAAAACTTTCCTTATTAATATAAATTATCTTTTTTCTTAATTCACTTTTATCAAAATGTAAAATTGGTAAATTATTTATTTTAAAATTTGATTCTAAATCTAAATTTAAAATTTTCAATAAAGTAGATTTTCCTGAACCATTTTGCCCTTTTAAAATTAAATTATTATTGATTTCTAAATTATTAATTTTTAATATTGATTTAATATTATTAGGTTTATAATCTATATTTTCAAGTTGAATAGACTTTATTTTTTCAATTAAATGAGTACCATTTTTTTCTTTTTCAATAAATAAAATGAATTTCAATAAATCATACTCTTCTAAAAAAATTGGATAATACACAATTAAATCTGAAATACTATTCAAAGGATTTACAAAAGCAGCAAAAAAAGTTATAAATAAAATCATATCGCCGAGTTTAAACTCCCCTTTTATAACAAATAAAGCACAAATAAAAGTTAGTATTATTGGTAAAAACTCAATTAAAAATTTTTGGAAATTTTTAAAAATAAAATTAATTTTTCATAAGTGTAAATCTTTTTCTTTCAGTTTTTTATATTTGCTTTCAAAATCTTTATTAATCATTTTGTAGAAATCTTCTTTTTTTAGTTTATCAAAATTTGTAATTACTTTATAATAACTAGAATTTAATGAAGCATTGCTTTTTAAAATATCATTATATTTTGAATTAACTACTTTTTTCTCTATAAAGGAAAACATAAAGAAAATAAAACCTATTAAGAAAGTTATCAAGAATAATTTTCAATTTAAAAACAAAATAATGAAAAATGCAAAGATAAAAGTAGAAATTTCGGAAACTAATGTAAAAGCAAAGTTGGATATAAAAGAAGCAAAACTTGGTATTATATTAAATCTCTTTATATAGTCTGAAGTATCTAATTTAAATAATTGTGAGTTTTGAGCACTTTTAAGAGAAAAAATAAAATTTTTCATAACGTTTTCTTCTATAACCATCTGCAAATTTTTTAAAAATAAGTTTTTTAAGATGTTTTGTAAAAATCTAAATAATAGGATTCAACCAAAAACAATAGTTAACTTAATCAAAATACTAATATTATTAAAATAAATTGCTTTATTTATAACATTTTTTAAAAAGAAAGAACTAGAAAAAGTAAGGATTGAACAAACTATAATTAATAAAAAAATAGTAATACTTTTTTCGTTTCAAATATACAAAAATAAAGGATTTTTCTGTTTAATTGATTTTGTTTTAGGATCAAAAATTTTTTCTGTTGTAAGAATTACATTTACAAATATTTTTTTAAAAAATTCAATTTCTACTTTTCTTTTACCTACAAGTGGATCTAGTAAATAAACAAAATTTTTATCTATTTTTAAAAAGATTACATAGTGATTTAACTCGCCTTCGTTTATTAAAATAATAGAAGGTTTCTCTGATTTTAAATCTGAAAGTGCTTCAAAATCAATATGAAATGCTTCTAATTTTATTCCGTGTTTTTCTGAAAGTGTTTGCAGATTTTTTATCACTATTCCATCTTGATTATAAAAGGTTTCTTTTTTTAAATCAGATAAATTTATCCATTTTGAGTGGTAATAATGATAAAGTGATTGCAAAACTACTAGTCCACAGTCCTTTATATCTTCTTGTTTCCTTATTTTCATATTTAATATTTCCAAAAAAGAAGATTTATACTTCAAAAAGGAAAAAATTAGGAAAAATAGGTATTTTTTCTCAGATAACAATGTGTTATAATTATTAATTATGTTAATAAATAAAAGTCAAAAAAATATAAATGTATCTTTAGATGATACACAAAAAAAATTAAAAAATAGAATGGTGTTTTACTCTCTATTATGACTAACTTTTGGATTAGCAGTTATATTTTTACTTTCCTATGCAACAATTGCTATAGAAGCAGTAAAAACAGCTTATTTAAATTTAATATTTAGATTAGCTGTTTCTAATCTTTACTGATTAATTCACTTAGTCATAATTTTAGTATGTTTTGCATTAATAAGTTATCTAGCTCGCAATAGTGAAACGAAAAATATATTTTTATTAGTTGCAGCTTATATTGTTACTATACTACTTCAATCATTTTGAATACCTATCATTATTTTACAAGTAGTCAACACAGAACAAGCTAATGCGATTTCATATATATTATTAGCTATGTTAATTCCTACTTTATCAATTGCAGTTTTTGGATTTTTAGGATATTTCAATATAATTGATTTTTCTAAATTAAGAATATTTGTTTATATTGGTGTTGTTATGATGTTGGTTTTATCTATAATTACTTGATTTATTTCTAATAACGTTATTATTACAGTCATTTCAGTAATAAGTATAGCTGTTTCTTGAATTTTAATAGGATTCAACTTTAACATAATTCAAAGAGAAGCTTCAATTATCATCTCTACCAATTTTGATGAACAAGAAATAAAGTCAATAATGTTAAAAAGATCTTTACTTTTTGGTTTAAACTTACTTTTATCATTTATAAGAATCTTTTTAGACATTTTATTTATAGTTAAAAAATAAAAGAAATATCGACTAGATATTTCTTTTTTATTCTAAAATAACTATTTTTCCTTTATAAAACTTATTTTTTATCAAATAATTTTAAATAATTTCCATAACCTTCTTTTTCCATTTTATCTAATGGAATAAATCTTAAAGAAGCAGAATTAATACAATATCTTAAACCGCCTTTATCTTTAGGTCCATCAGTAAAAACATGTCCCAAATGAGAATTAGCATTTTTACTTTTTACTTCTACTCTAATCATATTGTGAGAAAAATCATTGTGTTCAGTAATTATATCTTTTTCAATGGGTTTGGAAAATGCAGGTCAACCACAACCAGAATCATATTTATCATCAGATTTAAATAAAGGAGTTCCATCTACTATATCAACATAAATACCCTCTTCAAAATGCTTATCATATTTATTTGTAAATGGTCTTTCAGTATAACCTTCTTGTGTAACTTTGTATTCAAGATCGCTTAATTCTTTTAATCTTTTTTCTTTATCTATTTTTTCCATTGTTCCTTCTTTCTTTTTTTATTATAGAACAAAAATATTAAATATATACAAAAAATATAATTAAAATACTATTTTTAAAGTTTTCTTAAATTTTATGCAAAGAAAGGTATATAATGAAAATATAAAAATAAAAAGGGGATTCTTTTCAAATGAAATTAAAACAGATTCATCTATTTAGTTTATATTCAATTATATTTAAATTAACTTTTGTCATTTGCTTCATATTATCTTTTTTATCTTTATTTGACAAAATTAGCACAAGAATTATAACTTTAGTATCTTTATTTTTTACTTGATTTTATTGTTTTGTAGTCATGGTGTTTTTATTTTTTTATCAGTGATTATGAATTTCTAAAATGAATAAAAAAGTAAATAAATTCTTGTTTTCTTTTTTTCCTTTAATATTTTATATAAAAAATAAAAATAATATTGATTTTGCATTTGATAAAAAATGAAATATTAAAAAATATATACAAAACTTTTTTATCTTCTTTGGTTTGCTCTTTTTAATAATTGTTATTCTTTTTGCAATAGGAACTTTTTTGCCAAATCCTGTAAAAAAAGATGATATTTATTTATCAGGAATATTAGGTTCTTTAATACCTATGAGTATAATTTTAATAATTATTGTACCGGTTGAATTATTAAATCATAAACAAATTAAAAGATAATTAATTAGTCAAAAAATTTCCATTTATGCTTTTGTAAGTATAAATGGAAATTTTATCTCCTCTTTCCCAGTTAATAGCAAAAATTTAAAAAATCAACCATTTTTTGATTGATTTTATTGTTTTTCATTTTTCTTTATACTATTTTTGTTATTATAAAATATTTTAATTTTCTGATAAACCATCAATTTTTGCAATCGCCTTAATTGAATCTTTTTCTCTTAAAGAAATAATTTTAACACCTTTTGTATTTCTAGAAGTCTCTGCAATTTGAGAAAGGGATGTTCTGATAGCAATTCCTTGTTTTGTTAAAATAAGAATTTCTTCGTTTCCTTTAACATTTCCAATATAAGTTAATTTCCCTGCTTTTTCACTATTAATAGTTCTTACACCTTTAGCACCACGAGCAGTGATTCTATACTCATCAATTAAAGTTTTTTTACCAAAACCTAATTCACCAAGAGCTAAAATATATTGTCCTTCAGCAGTTGTTGAAGCACCTACTACTTCATCATCTTGTTCAAGTTTTATTGCTCTAACTCCTTCAGACTGTCTTCCTGTGCTTCTTAATTCATCACTTAAGAAACGAACAACATTTCCATTTGATGCTCCAATAATGATTTCTTCACCATCTTTAACAACAAATGCTCTTTTTAGTTCATCTCCTTCTTTTAGACCAAGTGCAATTTTTCCATTTGCATTAATTCTTTCATAGTTACTAATTTCTGTTTTTTTAATAATTCCTTTTTTAGAAACTGTTACTAAATAAGTACCTGAATTATATTCATTAATAGATAACATTGAAATTACTTTTTCATCCTTTTGAATTCCTATTAAATTAATGAAAGGAATTCCTTTACCTTGTTTGCTTTGTTCTGGTATTTGATATGATCTTAATCTATAAACTTTTGCCAAACTTGTAAATATTAATAAATCAGTATGTGTATTAGTAATTAAAATAGAACTTAAGTTGTCATCTTCATAAGTAGAAGCAGTGTTTGAACCAACTCCACCTCTATTTTGTGTCTTGTATTCATCGATATTTATTCTTTTTACATAACCATTATTTGTTAATGTTATAGCAACATCTTGAGATGGAATTAAATCTTCATCTTGAATAGTTCCTACTTCTGTTGCAGTAATTTCAGTTCTTCTTTCATCAGCAAAATTTTCTTTTACTTCCTGTAATTCTGAAACAATTAAGTTAATTAATTTTTCTTTTGAATCTAATATTTCTTTAAGTTCTTTAATTTTTTGATATAACTCTTCCATTTCATTAACTAGTTTTTCAACAGCTAAACCAGTTAATCTGCTTAATCTCATTTCAATAATAGCTTTGGTTTGAATTTGAGTTAAATTAAATCTTGCAGCGAGTTTTTCTTGTGCTTCTGCATCGGATTTAGATGATTTAATAATTTTAATTACTTCATCAATATTTTCAATAGCTATTTTCAATCCTTCTAAAACATGAACTCTTTCTTCTGCTTTTTTAAGGTCAAATTGCAATCTTCTAGTGAATACATCAATTTGATGCTCTAAATAAACTTCTAATGCTTCTTTAAGATTTAAAAGTTTTGGTTCTCCTTTCACTAAAGCAATCATATTAATAGAATAACTAACTTGTAAAGATGTATATTTAAAAAGATTATTAAGTACTACTTCAGGGATAAATCCTTTTTTAATATCGAAAACAACTCTTATTCCTTCTCTTGACGTTTCATCTCTAATATCAGAAATTCCATCAAGTTTTTTTTCTTTAATTAATTGAACAATTTTTTCAATTAATATAGGTTTTTTGATTTCATAAGGGATTTCATAAACTATTATTTTACTTTTTCCATTTTTTAATTCTTCAATTTTTGCTTTTGATCTTAAAATAAAGGAACCTCTACCAGTTTCATAAGCTTTAGCAATACCACTTTGTCCTAAAATCATAGCTCCTGTTGGAAAATCTGGTCCTTTTATATGTTGCATTAATTCATCAATTGAAATTTCTGGATTTTTAGCTAAAGCAATAGTGGCATCAATAACCTCTCCTAAATTGTGTGGTGGTATAGTTGTTGCCATCCCTACTGCAATACCAGTAACACCAGAAACTAATAGGTTTGGAATTTTAGAAGGAAGAATTGTTGGTTCACTTTCAGAACCGTCATAGTTAGGCATAAAATCTACTGTATCTTTTTTAATGCTTTCTACCATTAAAGAAGCAATTTTAGACATTCTTGCTTCTGTATAACGCATCGCAGCTGCTGCATCTCCATCAATAGAACCAAAGTTACCATGCCCGTCAATTAATGGATATCTTAATGAGAAATCTTGAGCCATACGAACCATTGAATCATACACAGAAGAATCACCGTGTGGGTGATATTTACCTAAAACATCACCAACAATTCTAGCTGATTTTTTATGTGCAACACTATGGGTAATACCAAGTTCGCTCATACCGTAAAGAATTCTTCTGTGAACTGGTTTTAAACCATCACGAGCATCTGGAAGAGCACGAGAAACAATAACAGACATTGCGTATTCAAGAAATGAATTTCTCATTTCATCTGAAATAGGTTTAGGAATTATTCCACCTGCTTCATTTTCTATAATTTGAGAAGAAACCACATATTCTTCTTTATCTTGTGGTGCTACTTCCTCTTCATCACTTTCTTCTGCTGTTTCTTCTTTAAAAACAGTTTCCATTTCTTCGTCATCTAGAATATATTTTTCTTTTTCATCTTTATCATCAAAAAACATATTACCTCACTTACTTTAATAATCTTTTTAAATAATTTTTATTTAAATTATAGCAAAAAAATGCATTTTTTCATTTTATTGCTCTTTTTTCTATACTAATTTTTATATTTTAGTATCATTAATTTATCAATAAAAAATAAGGAGAAAATATGAAAAAAGAAGTTTTTATAGCAGGTGGATGTTTTTGAGGAGTAGAAGCTTATTTTTCAAGAATTAAAGGTGTTATTCAATCTGAATCTTATTATATAAATGGAGACTTTGAAGGAGTAACTTATAAAGAAGTTTGTTCTGGTTCAAAGCATGCTGAAGCAGTTAGAGTTATTTATGATGATGAACAAATAGATGAAAAAACTATATGAGAATTATATTTAAATATTATTGATCCTTACTCTCTAAATAAGCAAGGAAATGACAAAGGAACACAATATAGAGTTGGAATTTATTCAAATGATCCAATTGTTTTACAAATATTTGAAGATTTAAATAAAGAATTTATTAATAAAGAAAATAAAGAAAATTACATTGAATTTGATAAAGTTTATGACAAAACAAAAGCTGAAGAATATCATCAAAAATATCTTGAAAAAAATCCTTTGGGTTATTGTCATATTAATCTTTATTCTATTCCAGAAAAATTACTAAAAGATGAATACAAAAATAAATAATTTTATTTATTAAATAATATTATTAAAAATCAAAAATACAGGAAATTCCTGTATTTTCATTTATTTTTTTTAATTTGAAGATTCATTTAAATCAAAAGTTTGTGTATATACTTTATTGGTTGAATCCCCTTCTATTTTATATTTAAAAGTTAGTATTTTAGTACTTGCATCATATACAGCATCATTTGTAATGGAAGGAAATTTATTAACATTGTCAAAGTTTCCTTTTAATTCTGAAACTCTTTTAATTTGTGATAGATTTAATCCTTCTTTTGCAACAAAAATTTTGTTATCTTCTCTTCTGTTTCCACCAAGGATTCCTATAAAATTGCTACTTGAATAATATTGAAGACCTTTGAAAGAAGGATTTGTTAAACTTGATAATTTATTTAAAAATCTAGATTTTCAATCGTCAAAAGCTGGAACTAAAGCATTTTCATACATATTTTGATCTATTGAGTTATTTTCTGAAGGTTCTTCAGAATCTGAATTTTTAGGATTTGTTGGTTCTGTTACTGCTGGTTCACTTTGTCCTTGTTCTCCACTATTATCTGATGGGGTTTGTGGATTTTCGCCTTGCGTAGGTTCTGGAGAATTACCTTGACTTTGTAAATTTTGATCATTTTTTGAAGTTGCAGGTTCTTCTGAATTTTGAGTTGATGATTTTGAATCAGGATTTTCATTATTTGGATTTTTATTTGTAGTTACTGCAGTTGTAGTTTTTTCATCATCTATATTTGTTTTATTTTCTGGTTCTTTATTTTCATCAACAGGTTTATTAAATATAATAGTTTGTGAATATTCTTTATTAGTTTCATCATCTCTTACTTTATATTTGAAAATTAAAGTAGAAGTTGCTTCATCTCAAGAAGCATCACGATATCTTTTGATTTCTTTAGGATTGCTTGGAATTATAACTTGTCTAATTTTCTCTATATCCAAACCTTCTCTTGTAACAAAAATTTCATTATCAGTTCATCCAAGACCAATTAATCCAAAGAATTTATTTGTTGCATAATATTGAATTCCTGTAAAACCATATTTCTTTAAATTTTTAAATCAATTGATTTGTGAATTTTCATTTTTAAATACTAAAGCATTACTGTAATCAATATTTACTTTTTGAGTTTGTTTAACAGGGTTTGCTTGTGTAGTTGGGGTGGTTGGAGAAGGTGTTGTAGTAACTGATATAACATTCTTTTCTTCTTTTTTTGATTCTTGTGCATTACAAGAAATAAAAGTTATTGAACTTAAGGTTGTTATTCCTAATGGTAATAATAATTTTTTAAATAAATTCTTTTTCATAATTCCTCTTTTCTTTATTTTTCTGTATATTTGTATTTTTTAGGGTAAAAAAACATAGAATTTTTGTTATTCTAAAATTCTATGTTTTAGAAGATTATTCTTCATCTGCTTTAATAGCACGTTTTTTAATAATTACATCTGCAATTTGTTTTGGTGTTACTTCATAGTGATCAAATTGCATTTGATATGTTCCACGACCTGAAGTCATAGATCTTAATTGAGTTGAGTAACCAAACATTTCTGATAATGGAACATCTGCTCTAATAATGTTTGCTCCATCACTTCTTGTTTCTTGCTCTTTAACTTGACCTCTTCTACGAGATAAGTCTCCCATAACATCTCCTGAATAATCTGCAGGAACAACAACAGAAACGTCCATAATTGGTTCTAATAAAACAGTACCAATAGCATCTTTTGCTTTTGTTAAAGCTTTAGAAGCTGCTATTTTATATGCCATTTCTGATGAATCGACATCATGGTATGAACCATCAAATAAAGTAGCTTTAATATCTATCATTGGATAACCTGCTAAAATACCAGCAGCCATTTTATCTTCAAGTCCTTTTTGAATTGATTTAATATATTCTTTAGGAATTTTTCCACCAACAATTTTATCTATAAATTCAAAACCACCATCTGGATTTGGTTCAAATTTAATTCAAACATGTCCATATTGCCCTTTTCCACCAGATTGCTTGATGTGCTTTCCTTCAACTTCTGATGACTTAGTGATTGTTTCACGGTAAGATACTTGTGGTGCACCAACTGTTGCTTCAACACCAAATTCTCTTTTTAGACGATCAACAATAATATCTAGATGTAATTCACCCATTCCGGCAATAATAGTTTGTCCTGTTTCATCATCAGTTCATGTTCTAAAGGTTGGATCTTCGTTTGCAAGTTTTTGTAATCCAATTGATAATTTTTCTGTTGCAGCTTTAGAAGCCGGTTCTAATGCTTGTGAAATAACTGGTTCTGGGAATACCATTTTTTCTAAAACAAAATGTTTGGCTTTTTCAGAAATTAAAGTATCACCTGTAACTGTATCTTTTAGACCTACAGCAGCACCAATATCTCCTGCTCTTACTTCATCAATTTCTTCTCTGGAGTTAGCGTGCATTTCTAAAATACGTCCAACTCTTTCTTTTTTATCTTTAGTTGAGTTATATACGTATGAGCCTTTTTGTAAAACTCCTGAATAAACTCTAAAGAATGTTAAAGTTCCAACAAATGGGTCATTCATAATTTTGAATGCTAATGCTGAAAAATCATAATCATCTGAAGCTGGAACTTCAACAACTTCATCACCTATATATCCTTTAATAGCAGGTACATCTAAAGGTGAAGGTAAATAATCAACAACTGCATCGATCATTTTTTTAACACCTTTATTTTTAAATGATGTTCCACAAACTACAGGGAAAAATTCTGAAGTTAATGTTGCTTTTCTAATTGCTTGTTTTAATCTATCAGCTGAAATTTCTTCACCTTCTAAAGCAAGCATCATTATTTCCTCATCAAAATCTGCTACTGCTTCTACTAATTCTGCTCTCATTTTTTTAGCTTTATCTAATAAATGAACTGGAACTTCGATTTCTTTAGCAATTTCTTCTTTTTCTCCATCGTATTCAAATGCTTTCATTTCTACAAGGTCAATTAATCCTTTATAGTCATTTTCAGCACCAATATTTAATTGGATAGCAACCGCGTTACCTCCAAGTCTTTCTTTAACTGAACGGATTGAAGCTTCAAAATCAGCTCCTGCTTTATCCATTTTGTTAACATAAACAATTCTTGGAACTTTATAATTTGTTGCTTGTCTTCAAACTGTTTCTGTTTGTGGTTCAACTCCTGATTGAGCATCTAAAACCGCAACAGCACCATCAAGAACTCTTAATGAACGTTCAACTTCAACTGTGAAGTCTACGTGTCCTGGTGTATCGATAATGTTAATTCTTTTATCTTTTCAAAAAGCTGTTGTTGCAGCAGAGGTAATTGTAATCCCTCTTTCTTTTTCTTGTTCCATTCAGTCCATTTGTGAACCACCATCATGAGTTTCACCAATTTTGTGGATTTTTCCTGTATGGAATAAAATTCTTTCTGTTGTTGTGGTTTTACCTGCATCAATGTGAGCCATTATACCGATGTTACGATAATCTTTAAGGTCAAATTTTCTTGCCATAATTATCATCTAAAATGTGCAAATGCTTTATTTGCTTCTGCCATTTTATGTGTATCCTCTTTTTTCTTAATTGCTCCACCGGTGTTGTTTGATGCATCGATAATTTCGTTTGCAAGTCTTAAGTCCATTGTTTTTTCTGCTCTTAATCTTGAATAATTAATTAATCATCTTAATGATAAAGTTTGTTTTCTTCTTGCAGAAACTTCCATTGGAACTTGGTAGTTTGTCCCCCCAACTCTTCTTGATCTAATTTCTAATTGAGGTGTTATGTTATTGATAGCTTGTTGGAAAACTTCTAAAGGATCTTTTCCTGTTTTTTCCTTAACAATATCAAAAGCTGAATATAAAATAGTTTGCGCTGTTGATTTTTTTCCGTCTAACATAATTGCATTTACTAATTTTGTAACTAATTTAGAGTTAAAAATTGGATCAGCTAATACATCACGAATAGGCGCTTGTTTTCTTCTTGACATTTTTTCTCCTATATTTTTTATATTATAAAATTATTATTTTTTAGGTTTTTTTGCACCATATTTAGATCTAGCTTGATTTCTTTTATTAACACCAGCTGTATCTTGTGTTCCTCTAACGATATGGTATCTAACCCCTGGTAAATCTTTAACTTTTCCACCACGAATTAAAACTACAGAGTGTTCTTGTAAGTTGTGTCCTTCTCCTGGTATATAAGCTGTAACTTCCATTCCGTTTGATAATTTAACCCTTGCATATTTTCTTAATGCTGAGTTAGGTTTTTTAGGTGTCATTGTTGCAACCCTTGTACAAACTCCACGTTTAAAAGGTGAAGGTAATTTTGTTTCTTTTTTATGTAAAGAGTTGTAACCAACTATTAGTGCAGGAGCTTTTGTTTTTCTTACTTTATTAACACGTCCTTGACTAACTAATTGTGCTATTGTTGGCATTGTCTTTCCTTTCGATTTTTAAATTTTAATTTATATATTCACAAACTTAATTATTCATAAACATTATTATTAATAATAATTAAGTGTATAAATTATATAACAACTTAGCCGAGTGTATCGAAAAAAAATTATTTTTTTTATAGTGCTGTTGTTATATTAAAAAAATAAGACAACGAGTGTCTTATTTAATAAATATTTCTTTTGCTTGTTTTAGTATTTTATCTAAATTATTTTGAGCTTCAGTTTTATTTTTTTCTAATGAAAAAATATAAAGTTTTATTTTAGGTTCTGTTCCTGAAGGGCGCAACGCAGCTCAAGAATTATTTTCAAAAAATATTTGAACCATATTTTCTACAATATTATTATAACCTTTTCGATAATCAATAATTTTTGAAATTTTCAAACTAAAATTTATTTTTAAAAATGATTCTAAATAAGAGTTTATTTTCGATGGTTCCATTGAATTCAATTCTATTGAAACTACCTTGCTAAAAATAAATCCATACTTTTTATAAATATTATTTAATTCTTCTAAAAAGGAAATATTTCTTTTTTTAGATAAAATATTTAATATTAAAATTAATGATTGAAATGCATCTTTATCAAAAGAAATATCACTATTTATTAAAGATCCATAACTTTCTTCAAATGCAAAAATATGCGATTTTTCTTTATATTTGTTTATTTCAGGACCTACTCATTTAAAACCTGTAGGAATTATTTGACTTTTAATATTGTGCTTATTAGCAATAATAGAAGGAAGGTTGCTTGACACAAATGAATAAATTAAAAGATCGTTTTCTTTATAGTAATTTTCTTCTACTAAAAAATTGAAAATTATGGTTGCTAGTTCGTTACCAGTAAAATAATAAAATTCATTATTTGATAATTGTTCTACAAAACCAATTCTATCAGCATCAGGATCAGTTAAAATTCCATATTTAATTTTATTTCTTTTCATTAAATCAATTAAATTAATATAAGCACTTTTTTCTTCTGGATTTGGATATGAAACAAAATTAAAGTGTTTGCTGTTTTTCATTTCAGATTCTACTTTTAAAAATTTAACTGAAGTTTGCTTTTCAATTAATTTAATAACTTGAGAACCAGTTCCATGAAGTGGTGAATAAGCTATTTTAAGGTTATTATCAAACAAATTATTAGAAAAAATTCTTGATATCTCTTGAACATAAACAGGTAAATATTTATCTATACAAATAACTTTTTTATTAAAATTTATTTTTTTTGTATTTAAATTATTGTTGATTTTATTATATTTTTTAAAAAATGGAATCAATTTTTTAACTTCATCTGGAAGGATTTGAGCTCCAAATTTATTATAAATTTTAATACCATTATATTCTTTAGGATTATGAGAAGCAGTGATGTTAATACCGCCTATTGCTTGTTTTTGTTTTATTAAAAAACTAACAACCGGAGTTGCAATTGGTTGTTTAGAAGTATAAACTTTTATACCATAATTTTTACTTAAAATTTGTGTTGCTAATTTTAGAAAGATAAATGATTTATTTCTATTATCTCTTCCGATAACAACTCCTTGTTGTTTTACATTAGCAAAATTTTTTAGTAAATATCTTGCATATCCATCAATGATTCTATAAACGTGTTTAGTGTTTAGTTCACTTTCTTTATTTCCTAATTTACCACGTATACCTGCTGTTCCAAACTCTAACATAATTTCCTTATTTTAATAATTTTTCTAATTTTTCTATTGAAGGTTCAATTGTTAAATATGAACCTGAAACCAAAACATCTGCTCCGCTTTTGAAAGCACCAAAAGCAGTTTTATCATTAATACCACCATCAACCTGAATAATTACATTTAAATTATTATTATCAATAAATTTTCTTGCTTCTTCTATTTTGTTTAAAGAATTTTCAATAAATGATTGTCCACCTTTACCTGGTTCTACAGACATAATTAATAATAAATCAAAATATTTAAGTAAATCTTTAATTTCACTAAAATCTGTATTAGGTTTAATTGAAATACCTAACTTGATTTTATTTTTATATTTTTTAACCAATTTTAGAATCTCTTCTTGATTGTCAAAAACTTCATAATGAACTGTTGCATAATCAACAACACCAATAACCTTATCAATTATTTTTTCTGGTTCATAAGCCATTATATGAATATCCATTGTATGATGTTTAGAATTATTTTTTATATTTTTTATTTCTTCAATTTCAATTGCTCTGTTTTCAACAAATTTAGCATCCATATAGTCATAATGGATTCAACTAATTCCCATATTAAATAGAATCTTAGCTACTTCTAATCTCTTTTCTTTTGTAATACTTAAAAGTGAAGGACTAATTAATTTCATTTTTTTCTCCTAAAAAATCTTTTAAAAAGTAAAGATAGTTTTCATATCTAGTTAATGGTATTTCTCCGTTTTTTACCATTAATTTAATTTTACAATATTTTTCTTCTTCCTTATAGTGAAAACAAGAGCGAAATTTACATAAATTTGCATTTAACTTAAATATTTTAAAGGCAGTTGCTATTTGATCTTTATTTAATTTTATTTCAAACGAAGAAAAACCAGGAGTATCTATTAACTTCCCTTGATTTCAATCTATCATTTGTACAACTCTAGTGGTGTGTTTACCTCTATTTAAGGATTTAGAAATGGATTGTGTTTCAAATTGATTTTCAGATAATAAATTTATTAAACTTGTTTTTCCTACACCAGTTTGCCCCATAAATACAGAAACTTTGTCCTTAAAAAGTCCAAAAAATTCTGTATTTACTTCCTTCTTATTATGATTATCAATAAAATGAATTTCATAATTTAAATTAATATAATCTTTTAAAACTTCTTTATAGTTAGAATTTAAATCAATTTTAGTAATGGCTAAAACTGGTTGAATGTTTTTGCTTTCAACAATCATTAAAAACTTATCTAAAAGCAGTGAGCTAAAATTAGGTTCTTTTACAGACATTACAATAATCACTTGATCGATGTTCGCTATTTTAGGTCTTACAAAAACATTGTTTCTTTCTTTAACTTTTATCACAAAACCTAATTCGTCATATTCAACAAAATCACCAACAACAGGTGATAAATTGTCGTTTCTTAATTTACCACTTCCTCTTAATCTTATAATTTCTTTATTTTCAGTTTCCACATCATAAAAACCAGCAATTACCTTTATTACTCTTCCAATTTTTTTATTCAATACAAAATTCCTTTCTAATTTATTCTTTTATTTAGTTGACTTAATATTAAAAACTAAATAAAAGAATTAAAGTAATTATTAACAAAATTAAAATAATTACAATTACACTTATTATGACAATTGTTCCGGTTCTGGTTGCAAGCCATTCAAAAAGGTTTTTCCTTTGTTTTTGGTCAAAATTTATTATATTTTCACTTAGTCTTTCAGGTTTTAAACAAGTAGATAAATCATTATATAATTCGTTCATATTGTTATAGCGATCATATGGATTTTTAGCTAAACATCGATGAATAATGTTTATTAATCCGTGACTTGTAGTTGGTTTTAAATTCTGAATCTTTGGCAAAGATTGTTCTTTGTGTTTAGCAAGAATTTTAAGATGTGAATCTCCTGAAAAAGGAACACAACCTATTAACATTTGATAAATGACTATACCAATAGAGTAAATATCAATTTTTACAGAACCTTTTTCTTTATAATCAGCTATTTCTCCTGGCATATAATGAACAGAACCTATGACTTTATTTTCTTGTGTCAACCTTTGTGATTCATTATCTATTGCAATACCTAAATCAATTATTTTAATTTGATTTAGGTTTGTTACCATAATATTAGTGTCTTTAATATCTCTATGGAAAATACCGGCTTTGTGAATTGCTTTAATTCCTAAAGTTATTTGTTTTGCGTAATTAACAACATCTTCTTTAGAAAGCGTTCCAGATCTTTCAATAACGTTTTTTAAAATGGTTCCATCAACAAGTTCCATTGCAATTCAAAATTCCTTATTTTCTAAATCAAAACAAGAATCAATTAATCTTGCTACATAAGGTGAATCAACTTTTTTAGTTATTCTTATTTCTTCTTTAAAACGTTCAATACTTAAATCACTCATTGATTCATAATTCATAAGTTTGATTGCACACTTAAAATTATCTTTTTTTCTAACAGCTAAATAAATAACAGACATTCCACCTTTTCCTAAGGTGTTACTAATATAATAGTTTTGAAGTAGTTTTTTGTTATATGTTGGTATATTCATTATTTAATTTCCACTATTGCTACTGTTAAATTATCATTAGAATCATTAGCTAATGCTGTTTCTATAATTTTATTTGCTTTGTATTCAAGATCTTTTTCTTTCAAAAACATAATGTTTTCTAATGTTGGTTTATCAATAAAGTCATGCACTCCATCTGTAGTTTGAATTAAATAACTTTTTTCTTTTCTTTTACTTAAAGAAAGAAAACCGATTTCAGGTGTATAGCGTTTTTTAGGCCCAAGCGAAGAAGTAAGAAAAGATGCTCCAGGTAATTGTGAAGCAACTTCGAAAGAAACCTTTTCTTTTTCTATATAATAGTTCATTAAATTTTGATCACTTGAAAGTTGTTGTAAAATATCGCTATATAGATAAATTCTAGAATCACCTATATTTACAAAGGAAAGTAATTTATTTTTTTTAACAAATATGGTTGCAACCATTGTTGTACCCATGTCTAAAAGTTGTTCGTTTTCTTCTGCTGCTTTGTTCATGTTGATTATACTATCATTAATCCCTTTAGAAAATCAGTTAGTAATTGATTTTTTATCTTCTTTTATTTCTAAAGTAGAAAATAATGTTTTAAATGTGTCAACTGTTATTTGTGAAGCAATTTCTCCTGCATTATGTCCACCCATTCCATCACAAACAATTGAAAAAATTACTTTTTCATTTTCTAATATTAAAACAGAGTCTTCATTTTGAACCCTTTTGCCTTTATTTGTTTTAAAAATATAATTATCCATTAATTTCCTTTATAAAAGTTTTATTTGTTTAATTCAGAAATAATAATTTCTTTAATTTTAGAAGCAGCATTTAAAGGAATATCATTTACTACTTTGTGTAAAAATTTATCTTTTTCTTCTAATTCTAAAACTGCTTTATCAATTCTTATTTGAATTTGCTCTTCACTTTCTGTTCCCCTATTTTTTATTCTTGTATACAAATCATCCATAGAAGGTGGTAACAAGAAAATTGAAATAACAGAATCTTCTTCGTTTCTTTCTTTGTAATATTTTTTAATATTTAATGCACCGATTGTTTCTATTTCAAGTAAAGGTAAAAAACCTTCTTGATTAATTTTTTCAATTTCTGAGTAAAGAGTTCCATAATAATTATCAAAATGTTTATTTCATTCAATAAATTCATTTTTCTTTATTTTATCTTCGAATTCTTCATTAGAAATAAAGTGGTAATGTACCCCATTTATTTCCCCTTCTCTTGGTTTTCTTGTTGTAGCTGAACAAGATAACTTTAATTTTAATTCATTATTCTCAAATAAAATTTTTTCAATGGTACCTTTTCCAACCCCAGAAGGACCAGCTAAAATTACTAACTTATTTTTTTTCATATATTTCCTTTATTATTTCTTACCTAAAAAATAAATATAAGTTTTACCGTATTTTTTTTCTTTTAAAATTTCAAAATATTCACTAATTTCTATATTATCACTATTTGTTTCAACAATGACCTGACCATTATCTAAAAGAATATCATTGTTTGCTATTTCTTTTAAAGTTTCATTTAATAATGTTTTTTCTTCATAAGGTGGATCTAAAAAAATAAAATTAAATTTATTATCCTTTTTCATATTTATCAATTGAAGAGCAGAAAGATTATAACAATGCATATTTTGAATTTTTAGTTTCTTTTGTTCATTAACAATATGATTAAAAATTTTTCTATTTTTTTCAGATAAAAAAACTTCTTTTGCACCACGTGAAATAAATTCAAAAGAAACCGCTCCCGAACCACCAAATAAATCTAAAACTAATGATTCTTCTATTTCAAATTGAATAGAAGAAAAAATGGCTTCTCTTGTTTTATCCGTTGTTGGTCTTACTATTTCTAAGTCTGGTTGTTCTATTTTTCTGCCACGTAAATTTCCTGCTATTATTCTTAACATATATTTATTAATTATATAATATTTTCCTTAATAAATTGCTTAATCTCTTTATATATAGAGAAATTTGCTTTATAATTAGCAAATTTTATATAAACTTCTAATGAATGAGATAAATAATAAAATGTCTTTAATTCTTCAATTGTTCTTTGAAAACTTGTTTTGAAGTGGTATTTACAACTAAAACCACCTTCAAAAAATTGAAAATCTCTTAATTCTTTATTACTTTTACAAGTAACACATTTATCAAAAGATTGTTTATAACCAAAGTATTCTAATAAATGACAAAGAAGATATGTTTTAATAAAGAAAACATTTTCTTTATTTGCTATTTTTATACTCTGTTTTATAAGTTCATATAAATAAGAGTTAGAATATTCTAATTTATCTAAATAAAAAAGGATTTCTTGTAATTCTGTATATGAAAAAGAATTATTTTGTAAATCAAAAAAACTAATAAGTGTTGCTTTTTTAAGTTTAGACATTCTATTATTGAGTCTGGCTAAAAAGATTTCAAATTCTGCTTCATTTAAAAGTAATAAAGAACTTCTGTTTTTACTGTGTACTTTTCTTACCCCACGAGCAAGAAAAGATATAATTCTCTTGTTGGTAATAATTTTAACAATTGCATCATAATCATCGTATTCTTGATAACTAATAACAATTCCTTTAGTCATTGTTGAAGACATTTTTTTCTCACACTTTTCTTTTTATTAACGGATCATCTATGTGTCTTGCTCAATCTACTTTTAAATAAACTATTTCAAATATAAGGAATTTAATTAAATCAACTAAAAAGAAAATTCAATAAGTTTGACTCAAACTTAAACCAAGAGATTGTGGTTTAATTGCAAAAGTTATAATTACTAGTCATAATAAAGCAACAATTTCTAAACTAAATTCAAGTAATGATGCTAAGTTTGTTCTTCCTCCAGAAGCTATTAATCTACTTGAAGTAGAAAATCAAATTCAAATTGGATTGAATACCACTACTACAAAAAGTGTTGCTTGTAATTGTGATAAATATAATTTTTTAGCTTCTAAAATTGTATCTGAATTTTTTCCTATTTCAGCAGCAAAATAATCAATATACGGGATAAATACAGTAAAAAGTAAAAGCAATAATGATAATGCAAGTGCAATTGTTGAATGAAAACCTTTAAGTTCATTTGCGTTTTTCTTAGCAATTTCAAATTCCTTATTTCCTAGATGTTTTCCAACAAAAACAGAAATGTTAGAACTAAGAGCTCCGAAAACAGCTAAAAATATTTCACTTATCGCTCCTGTTAATCCAAGAATAGCAGCAGCTCCAATTGCTCATTCTTCTTTTCCAATTGTTCCTTGAGGAAAAATTCTATTAAAAAGGGCACTTCTTAATATTATTAATACAGAATTTCCTGTAATTAAAAAGGCACTATGTAATCTAAAAACAACTTTTTTTCATGTATCTCTTGACACTTTAAAAAGTGATAAAGGATTAATTAGTGTTTTTCTTATTTTTAAAAATACAAAAAAAGTATCACCAAATATTCCAAAAATTCTTGCAGCTATGGAAGCGTATGCTGCCCCTTTAACTCCTAATTTAAAAACATATATTAAAAGAATATTTAAAAAAATGTTAATTAGTAAAGATCCAATTGAAGAAATTAAAGCTTCTTTTCCATGCCCTGTTTCTGCAAGAAGCGAACTCATTGGAGAAGTTCAACCAAAAATAACTCATGTTATCACTATTAATCTTAAATAATCTACTGATTGTTGCAATGTTGCTGGATCTTGATTAGTTTGATAAAAAACAGAAATCATTTTTTCAGATAAAGTGAGAGCAAAAATTGCAAATATAGTCATACAACTAAAAGTCAATAAAACTCTTACTCTCATTACTTCTTTTATTTTTTTGTAATTTTTGCTTCCTCAATACTGTCCAACAAGCACTGAACAAATTATAGAAATTCCACCAATAACACCACCTATAATTCCTGTTCAAGAATTAGCATAAGATAAAGAATCAACACCATGAGGTATTTTTGTTACCATAAAATTATCAATAAAACCGTTTAGCGAAAAAAGTATTCCTGAAAGAATAATTGGTAAAGAAAATTTTAAGTACAATTTTCATTTACTTCAACTAACTGGAAAGTGTTCTTTTAAAAAAACAAAAAAATTAAATTTCTTCTTTATCATAATTATTTAAATTTTAGCAAAATAATAAAAAAACATTAATAATTAAGTTGAAAATAACCCTATTTTCTTTGTAATTTATTTTAAAACTTTACAAAAGTTTATATATGAATTTATTCATAGAAAAAATAAGATTATATATGCAAAATTGTTCAAATTTTATGAATTTTTGTCAAATCCTTGTTTTTTTTTTTTTTTTGTAGAATTAAGTTATAAGAAATGATACAAATTGTGCTTTGCAATTATAAAATGAAAAATTCTAATAATATATTTCAATAATTTTTCAATAATTCATTTTTTAAAATTTCAATTAATCAAAAATAAAAATAAGGAAAACTATGAAAAAGAAACTTTTATTATTAACTACCTCCCTTTCTGTTTTAACAACTTCTGCATTAGTAGTTTCATGTCAAACTTCTTTAGATAAAAAGAAAGAAGAATTAATTAATTTAGGTGTAAAAATAGCAATTAAACAAAATCAATCAAATTATGATAAAAAATCAGAAACTGAAAAGAAAGAATATGAAAAACAACAAAAAGACAAAGTTAAAGCTGGATTAGATTCTCTTTTAACAGAGGGTAAATCTATTGAATGAGAAAAAATATTAGACGATGAAATCGTTAAAGCAAGAAAACATTTAGTAGACTTAATATTATCATCAAATTAAAACAAGAATTAGTAAAATAATTATTTCATTAGCACTGCAAAAATGCAGTGTTTTTTATTCAATAAAACTTTTCATTAACTAATTTTAAATGAATTTCCAAATCTTAAATGTTAATTCATTTGTATAAAAAATATATAGGAAAATTGTTCAAATTTTATGAATTTTTGTCAAATCCTTGCTTTTTTTTTTTTTTTGTAAAATTTAATTTAAAAAATGATGCAAATTGATATTTGAGATTATAAAATAAGAAGTTCTTATAATATATTTTCAATATTTTTTCAATGAATCGTTTTTTTAAAATTTCAATTAATCAAAAATAAAATAAGGAAAAAATATGCAAATAAATATTAAAGAAAAACTAAGAAGTTTAAAAAACTTTTCAATTACAAATCTAATATTAACCTTTTCAGGTTTAATTCTTTTTATAATAACTTTAACTTTTGCAGTAGGAGCTGCAGCAACCCAAAGTGCAGAAGGAGCAGTTGCTGCTGGTGTGGGTCTTGTTGGTTCTATACTAATTATTGGAATATTGAATTTCTTTTCAAACATTGTAATATTAGTATTATCAATTGTTGGATTTGTTGCTGCATTAAAAATTAAAGATGCAACAAATGGTTCTAACAAAAAATACTTTGCTGTTTGATTATCAGTAATGATAATAATTATAATAAATTCAATATTCTCATTTATTCCATTTGTTGGTTCAATTTTAGGAATGATTTTCTCTATTTGACCAATAGTAGCTTATATATTAACAATCGTATGAGCTAACAAAGATACAAAAGCATTAAACTAAAAATAACATACAAAGAAAGGAAAAAATATGAAAAAGAAACTTTTATTATTAGCTACCCCTATTTCTGTTTTAACAACTGCTGTATTAGCAGTTTCATGTCAATCTTCACTCGATAAAAAGAAAGAAGAATGAATTGATTTAACTGTAAAAGTAACAATTAAGCAAAATCAATCAGAATATGATAAAAAATCAGAAGCAGAAAAAAAAGAATATGAAAAACAACAAAGAGAAGGAGCGAGAGCAGCACTAGAATTATTTTTACCAAAAGATAAGTCCGGTGAATGAGAAAAATTATTGGATGATGATATTGCTAAATTAAAACAAGAATTAGCAAAATAGTCATTTCACTAACACTGCAGAAATGCAGTGTTTTTTTATTCATAAAACTTTTTATTATAATAAAAATTAATACTTAACTTTAAACTAAAAATAAAATAAAAAATTAAGTTTTTATATCTAAATTTCCAAATATAAAACAAGATTATATATGTAAAATTCTTTGAATTTAACTACTTTTTGCCAAATCCTTGCTTTTTTTTTTTTTTTGTAAAATTAGTTTTAAGAAAGGAGAAAATGGATAAGAAAAATCTAAAAGACTTTATCAATAAGAAAAATTTTAATGATAATCTTCCTGTTTTATTTATTGGTTCTGGTTTTAGTAAAAGATATTTAGTTAAATCTTACACATGGAGAGAATTACTAGAAACTATTTATAAAGAATTATTAGAATCTACTTCCAAATTATCCCAAGAAGAAAAAGAAAATTCTTTTCTCGAGTTAGTTTATAAATATAAAAATGATTATAGTTTAATTGCTGAAGAAATGGAAAAAGAATTTAATTATTTAGTTAAAATGGATCAAGTTGGTAAATGAAAAGAAATAAATGAAGATTTTTATAAAAACTATCTAAAAGAAGAAAAGTGAATTAGCAGGTTTAAACTATTTATTAAAAATAAATTAGAAAAAATTGAAATAAACGAAGATTCTTATAAAGAAGAAATAAACTTATTTCAAAAAGCTTCACAATATTTTTATTGTATTATAACAACCAATTATGATAAATTATTAGAAACTATATTGAATGATAAAAAAATAAATACAGAAGATAATATAAAATTCAAACCACTTATAGGGGATAAAATTGCTTTTGAAAAAGATGTAGGGACTATTCATAAAATTCATGGTTGCGTTACTTCGCCGGAAGATATTATAATTACAAAAAGTGATTATATGAGATTTGAAAATGAATATAAATTAATAAAATCTAGGATACTTTCTTTGTTTATAAAGCAACCAGTTATTTTTTTAGGATATGCCATAAATGATTCTAATATAAAAAATATGTTAAAAATTATTTATGAATATGCAAAAAGTAATATAAAAGATAAAGAAAAAATATTAAAAAATATAGAAAATAATTTTTTATTTATTGAATATACTAAAGAAGAAATAAAAAATCCAGAATTTGAAACTGTAGAAAAATATAATATAAAATTCGAAAATAACGAAAAAATAATAATATCTAAATTTAAAACAGATAAATACAAAAAAGTATTTGATTCAATTATCAAAGCAGGTTTTTCTAAAAAAGCAATAGATATTTATAAAATATATGATTTAATTCCAACTCCAGATTTAATACCAAATTTTAAATTAAATGTAACATCATTAGATCTTATTAAAAGTTATTTTGAAATAAATGAAAAAGAAGAAAAAATCTATTACTTGGATTATATAAATGACATATTAATAAATAAAATTGAAATTATTTCTTTTTTTGGTTTTTATCAGTTTAATAGAAATAGAAAAAAAATAGAATCTTTTTTAAAACAACAATGTAATAAATTAAATGATTTCATAAAAAATAAAAAGAATAGAAAAAACATAGAAAAAGCAGAAAAAGAAATTGAAAAAATAATAAAAGAAAACTCCGAGTTTTCAATTTCTTATATAAATGAAAAATATAAATCATCAAACAAAAATGAAACTGTGACATTTTTCAATATTTTTATTTCTATTTTAAATGATAAAGTAAAACTAGAAGAAGTAAATGTTTTTTTAAAAAAAGGTCTTAAAAATTTTATTAAACAAAAAAATAAAAAACAAAAAATTGAAATTGATAATTTAGTTTTCACCATAACTAGATTTAAATATTTATTGTTAATTTATGATTTTAAAAAATATGCTAGTGACGATTGAAAAAATCGTTTAAAAATATTAAAAAATGAAAGGAAACTTAAATAAGTCTAAATGAAAAAAATAAAAAATTGAACAATTTTATCTACTACATTAAGTGTTCCTATTTTTACTGTTTTATCTTGTTCAACAGACAGTAAAGATTCGAACAATAATAGGCAAAAAGATAAAAATGATACCCCAAAATTAAATAATACAGAAGTACCTAAACCTTCAAAAGAAGATGAAAATAAGTTAAAAAGTGCTTTTGAAGAACTGCTAACTAAATCTAAAGAAGAATATGAAAAACATAAATTAAGTAACGATAAAAATGATGATAATCAAAAAATAATCCAAAGCAAATTTGAAATGTTGAAATTAATCAATGAAAATCCTTTATTTTTACAATTTGCTTCTGATGAATTAAAGAGTGATATAGAAATAGTTAAGCAAGCTGTTATAAGAAATCCAGAATCTTTAAAATATGCAAATAAAATTGCTGTTTTACATCTTTTAAAGGTAGTGTAAGATATTTTGTGTAAATTTCTCTTGCTTACTTTTTAGTAAGAGATT
>NZ_JBTGVD010000005.1:0-43157 GCF_054343395.1 Mycoplasma sp. CB776 | reverse complement strand
TACCCCAACCCCTTATTACAAAAAGGGGCTTTCTAAATAAAATGCTAAGCATTTTATTAAATTAATATAAAATACAAGTAGGTTATAAAAACACTGGTGCACTTTATATTTCATTTAAGGAAAAAGTACCTTCAGGTACTTATTTTAGAGCGTTTTCAATTCACTCAATTAAGACTTCTTTTGGAAAATATTCAAATCCTTTGTTTAAAATTTTTCCATCTTTTAAAACAAGGTGAGTAGGAACTCTTAAAACTTCAAAACGAGTTCCTTCTTTTCTAAATAATTGTGCTTCTTCAGCATCAACATTAATCATTTTTAAACCTGAGTTTTCATCAAAGTGATCTGCAACTTTTTGCACCACTGGTGCCATCATTTTACAGTCTCCACATCAAGTTGTTGTAAATTCTAAATAAACAACTCCGTTTTCAATGTGTTTTTGAGCTTCTTCTCAACTCATTTTTTTTATTTCCATATATTAATCAAAAGGATTTTCAAAAGGTAAAGTCTCATTTAAGTCTAAATTATTTTTAGATGGGTTATCTTTATTTTCATCAATTACTTTCTGATTGTCATAAGTTTCTTGATGTTGCTTAACACTAACTTCATCTTTTGAAATTCCTTCTTTATCCTCCGTTGATTCTTGATTTATTTTTTTCTTTTTAAATTTTACTATTTTTTCTTCATTTTTTTCATTTTTCTTAATTTTGGGCATTTTTTTCATAAAAATCAATATTTTTACCAATAAGTAAGTTATAAATGCTACAAGAGGAACAAGAATAACCCCTATTACTGAAGTGGTGGATTTTAGTACAGAATAAAGAAAAATATTGATAAATCCCAAGTGATTTAAATTTGGTAAAGATGAATTTACTTTTTCAGGAGCTAAAGTATTTCATCACTCTTGAAAATTGTGATTTCAAACATTAGCACCCACACTAAAATAGAAATTGCCTTCATATTGCACAACTTCAAGCACTATAAAAGAAACAAACATATTTACAAAAATTAAAAATAAACTAATTAAAAACAAGTCTATTTTGAAATTTTTAATAAACATAATTTTAGGTGTACTCAATTTTATTATGCACAAAATAAAAACAATTAAAAAGTAAGAATATGCTAAATTTCCAAACAAAAGACCAATAGTGTATGAATAAATAGTAGTTAAACCTTTGATATTTAAAAATGCAAAAACAATTAGTGCTAAGTGAATAATTATGATAATAAATCAAAGAAATTTATTTTCTAAAATTTTTTCAACATTTCTGTTTTTAAATTTCATAAAACACCACAACAATGATTGGTTCCTTATCAAAAATTTTGAAAATTTTCTTTTTAATTATTTTTTTAATTTTTTCTTGTAAATCTTTTAAAACTATTTTTTCTGCATCTAAAAAAGATTGATAAAAAGCAGAAGTTATTATTTCATGAATTATATTTTTGTTTTCTTTAGAAATAATTCCAGAAGAATTTATTTGTAAATCACCTTGAAGTTTTTTGGTTTTATATTCCACTAAACTGGTTATTGTTATGATTCCATCACGGGCAAGAGTTTCTCTTTCTTTTATTACTTCAGAAGAAATATCTCCAATTCCAAAACCATCTATAATTACTTCACCAACTTGTTTTAGGGTTCCTTTTTGTGAAAATAAGTTTCCATCAATAAAAGTTGCTATTTTTCCATTTTGTAAAATTATAGAATTACTTTTATTAACTCCAGCAAGTGCTGCTATTTCAGATGAAACCACAAGATATCTATAAAGTCCTTGTAAAGGGATAAAGTATTTAGGTTTCAAACTGGAAACAGTTTGGAAAATATCTTCTCTTGCAGGTCTTATTCTATAATATTCATTTTCTGTAATATCTACAACTTTAGGGGTAATTCTTGCAATTTCATCTAAAGTCATAGCATAAAGAACTTCTAAACCATTTAATGGTGGTGCAATCATAATTACTGTATCGGTGCTTAATAATTTAAAAAATACATCGTTATTTTCTGTAATTCTTAAGAATCTTTGATACAGTCTTTCACTTGTAGAAGTGATTAATACAACAGCATTTTTGTGATTGTTAACTTCTTTATAATCGATGAATTTGGGTAATTTTAAAAATTGACCTTCATATTTTATTTTTTTAATAAGATCTACCAGTTGTCCGTATGTTCTACCATAAACAGCAACAGGTCTATCATATTTTTTAGCTAAATCTAAAATTTCTTGTAAAAGGGCCATTTCTTCATCAAATGAACCAATAACGATTCTAGAATTTTGATCAGTTTTGAAAAAAATATTTTCAATAGATGGAGTCACATCTATTTTATCAATGGCTTTTCCTTTATAATTAGCTCTTCCAGAATCAATTAATAAAGTGTGAATTCCTTTTAGAGATTCAATTGATGATTTAATATAATCTAAATTTGTAGTTCCATATATATTTAAAGATCCAACAACAAAATTAAGCATCACAACAATAGAACCATCTTCTGTTTCGAAGTTGTATCCATAAACTCCAGGCATTGATCCAGCAAGTGGAATAGATTTAACTATTGCATCATTACAGTCAATTTTTTCATTTGTTATTGAAATAACTTCAAAATCTGTGTGTCCTATTTTATACTTTGAAATCCTGTCTAAAATTAAAAATTTAGTAAAAGGCGAACAAAATATTTTTAAACCTTTTATTTTCATCAATAATCAAGGAATTGCTGAAAAAGATTCGTTTTTCCCATCTGTAATGAATATTCCTTTAATTTTGTCTTTGTTTTGTTCTAAATAGGTAAAATCAGGTATTAAAGTATCTACACCATTAGTTGAACTTATAGGAACCTTTGCTCCTGCATTAACTAGAAAAATAGAATTATTTACTTCAATAACATAGGAGTTTTTTCCATTTTCATCTAATCCCCCTAAACCAAAAATGCTAATTTTTGCCATTTTTTCCTTTCTTTTCATTATTAATTATTAATTTAATAAAAACATCTTGTAATTTCTTTTTTAAATTATACTTTTTTTTATTGAAAAAGTAAGATAATAATGAATTTTATATAAAAGATTATCTAATTCTTTTTATTTTAAAAGAAATTTGCAAAATTTTATAAATTTAAAATAAAAAGTGTTATATTTAAAATATGATAAAAAAGAAAAATAAATTAATAAATTTAGTTTTAGTAACATCAATAGTTACAACATCTATTGTTGCTGTTTCTTGTAAAAAAGAGCAAAATGAATCTGATATTTCACCATTTCCTCCAATTAAAGTAATTTCATATGATGTTAATGATTTAAAGTTTAAAAATGTTAAGGAAACTTCTGTTGAAATTGAAGTAGGTTTTAATTTAAATATTGAAAAAGATATAACTTTTTCTTTTGTTCTTAAAAATTTAGATAATTCCGAAACAAAGGAATATTACGTAACTCCAAAAGCAATTGAAAACAAAAGAGAGTTTAAAATTGAAAATCTTGAAGAAAATACAAATTATAAATTAATTTCAATAGATGCAAATAAACCTAATTCTGATATTTCTATATCAATTTCCCCTATAAAAGAAGAAATAAATACAATTTTTAGAACAAAAAATAGCAAAATTTTAGATGAAAATGAGCAAGAAATAATGAAATCAGTTGATGAACTTGGTAATTCGTTAAATGTAATTGATTTTTATAAAACCTATGATGCATCTTCATTTTATGAAAGATTTAAAAATAATGATGCAGAAAGTTTAAGTTCTAGCATAAGTTTACCTTATGATATTAGACATAAATTTTCTAAAATTATAGCTACTTTTTCTAAAGAAATCAGTGATGTAAAAAATAATGTAGGAATAATAGATAATGTTAAAATTTCCTTTTATACAGAAAAAAACAACAAAAAAGATATTTTCGTTTCTTTAAAAGGTTTTAGTTATTTTCAAAACAAAAATACAGAAAAAGATGCTGAAAAAGAAAACTTTTTAAGAGCAAAAGAATTGTCAGCAGAAATAAAAGAACTTTATCCTTCATTAATAGCAAGTTTATTACTTTATAACGAAAATAGAGAGAGTTTTCAAGATATAGAAAATCAACCGAAAAGTGAAAATGAAACGATACTAAATTATGAATTTTTAGTTTCTGGCACAAATGCAAAAGACTTATTTAGAAATCCTAAAATTAAACTAAATCCTTCATTAATAACAAAATTTTTAGAAAGAAATATAGAAAATAATAATAATCCAAAATTTCATTATGAAGTTTTAGGTGTTAAAGCAGATGATTTAGCAGGAACATTAGATATAGAAGTTGGAATTTACAATAGAGATGAAGAAGAAGTTAATGCAAGTGTTCCAAGGTATTTAAAAATATTTAGTTTTTCAGGATTAAGAAAACATAACATAAATGAAAAAGGCAATGTTGATAATGAATTATTTAATTTCAGTATAAATAAAGAAAAATTTAGTGAATATTTATCTAAATTGAAAGTTAAATCCCTTTTAGAAGAAGAATCTAAAAATCTAAATAATACAAAAACCAAAGTCAATGTTAATTCATTAATTAAAAATGCTAATTTATTTGAAAGAATCAAAAATTACGTAATTAATAATTTACTAGTAAAAATTAAAGATAGTAATTCTTCTAAAACTTATGAGTGAAAATATGACTTTTTACCTTTAAATTCATTAATTTCAAGAAACGATCGTTTAACTGCTTATCCTTTTGTAACCATTATAAATAATTCTAATTTTGACAACATTAATTTTTATTTAAATAAAAAAGAAAATAATGAATACGAACTAAGTCTTGAATTAAATGCACAATTTCCTTTATATAAAGCAGAAAGAATACAGGACATTAATTCCTTTGATTCATTTTCTGATAAAAATCTGGTCTATACAGGAGAAATATTTAAAGTAAATATTGATGAATTAAAGTCAACTAATAAAAGTAAATAGAAAAATACAAAAAGTTTAATTGAAAAAGTTTGAACTTTTTCTATTTTAATTATGCTATTTTATTCAAATTATGTATAATTATATTATAAGGAGGGAAAGTGAAAAAAAGATGAATTTTACTCAATTTAAGTGCTTTTGTATTTTCATCTATTGCCATAACTTCTTGTAATTCTAAAACAGAAGAAAACAAGAAAATACATAGTGATTCTGAAGGTGGAGAATTTCGTTATACAACAGAACCTTTAGTTGATGATTGAAATCCTGATATTCATACTTTTAATAATCAAAACCTTAAGAACATAGAAAAACTAAAAAATATTTTTGGAATAGATTTAACCAATTCAGATACTTTTGAAAACAAAAATTTGTTTTTAAGCGACAAACAACACAACATTTATTTTAATAATGAATATATAAATCATTCTAATAAAGAAAAAGAAGAATTTTTAGAATTTTCAAAAAATAGCGAAAATGCTTTATTTTCTATAGAAAACAACTTAAATATTTCTAATTTTGAAAATTATAATTTTGCTTTAAGTGTTAAATTATTGAATTATAAAAATTTTAGATATGACATTAATTTATTACCAAGTATTTTAAGCGAAGCAGTTCTTATAAACTTTTATGTTAAGGCTCCTTCTGATTTTAATCAAGAAAATATAAAAAAATCAGGATTAAATATTGATGTTTCTGATAAAAAAGATAGTTTATCTTTAGGAACTATAGTTAAAAATAATTCTCTAGATTATGATGTTTTAAAACGAATTTATCCTATGTTTAATTCAATTTATTTTGATTATAACAACAAAACACTTCATATGAATTTTCGGTTAGAAAAATCAAAAGAAAGGAAAACTGATTTTAAATTTTTAAAACAAACAAAATTAAATAATTCATACAAAATATTGCAATTTTCCTTTATGGTTCCAATTAATAGTATGGATTTGAAAGACTTTAATTCTATTAGTGATTTAGAAGTCAAAATAAATAATTGAGAGCAAATTTTTACTAAATAAGTTAAGTTACTTTTTGATAAAAAAATCATAAACCTGTATAAGATTTATGATTTTTATTTTCATTTTTTACCAAGAATTTTAAACATATTTGATTTATAAACTTCAACACCTGGTTGATTAAATGGATTAACTCCAAGTAAGTATGCTGAAATTGCACAAGCTCTTTCAAAGAACATTACTAGTCATCCAAAACTTCTTTCTTTGGAATCTTCTAATAATAAGTGAATGTTAGGAACTTTACCTACATTTACGTGTGCATCCATTGTGGCTTCAAAAGCTGCATTATTTACAAAATGAACTGTTTTATCTACTAAATAATTTAATTTATCTAAATTCTCTTCATCTTCATTAATTATTAAATCGTGTTCTGGATGTTTTAAGGTTATTATTGTTTCAAAAAGAATTTTTGATCCTTCTTGAATAAATTGACCTAATGAATGAAGATCGGTTGAGAATATAGCAGATGTTGGTAGCAATCCTTTTTCATTTTTACCTTCACTTTCTCCAAATAATTGTTTTCATCATTCATTAAAGAAAGCAAAATTAGGTTCATAAGAAACGAGCATTTCTGCTTTATATTTTTTACCTAAAAGGAATCTTGCAACAGCATATCTATAAGCATCATTTGTTTCAAGCGAACTATTTTTATAAATTTCATTAGCTTCTGCAGCACCTTTAAGAACTTCATCAATATCTACTCCAGCACAAATTAAAGGGAATAAACCAACAGGAGAAAGCACACTAAATCTTCCACCAATATTATCTAAAATAACGAATTTTTGGTATTTTTTAATTTTTGCCATTTCAAATAATGTTCCTTTATTTGCATCGGTAGTTGCAAAAATTAATTCTTGTGCTTGTTCAACACCTACTTTAGATTCTAAAAGAGATTTAAAGAATCTAAAAGCTATAGCAGGTTCTGTTGTTGTTCCTGATTTGGAAATAACATTGATTGCAAATCTTTTGTTTTCCACATATTTTAATAATTGATATAAAGAATTTGAACTAATGGAAGTACCTGCAAAAATGATTTCCATTTTTCTTTCAATTCCAGGATACATACCTTGAATAACATCAATAGCGGCTTTAGCTCCTAAATATGAACCCCCAATCCCTATAACTACTAAAACTTCAATATTATCAGTATGAAGTTTTTTAGCAGCTTTTTTCATTTCATTTATTTCTTTTCAATTGCTATTTTCTGGTAAATCTTTTCAACCTAAAAAATCAGAACCAACTGCAGAAAAATCATTCATTGAATCATTAATTTTAGTTACTTGATCTTGAAATTTTAAAATTTCTTCTTCTTTTATTGCATTTTTTAAATTTAAAGTTATTTTTTTCATTTTTCTACCTCGTTTTTTGTAAATCTTAATAAATTTTTAAAACCATTTTCTGTTTCTGTTAATTTAAAAGAAAAAGGACTTTTTAAGTATTTAGGTCTTATTTGTTTAAAAGAAAGCGTTGCTTTTTTTGTATGGTGATTTATACTTAAAATTTTTAGTTTTATTTCATCCCCTATTATAAACATTTCTTCTAAATTTTGAATGTAATAATCACTAATTTCCTTTATAAAAACAATACCTTGATAACCATCTTTTAAATTAACACAAAAGTAATTTTTAAAGATTTTTTTAACTTTACCTGTTACTATTTCTCCGTTTTCCATAATTATTTAAAATTATAGCACTATAAATCAAAAAGAAATCAAACTGTTTTTAAATTTATTTTTTTACACAAAGAGTGAAAAAATTGGAAATTTTACTTTTAGAAATGGAAAAAAGAGACTTTTTTCCCAAATAAGTATCATTTTTATAAATTTTATTAATAAATCAATTAAAAGTCTTATAATTTATAATACTTAATATGAAGAAAGGACTAATTAATGAATTTTTTAAAGAAAAAAAAGTGAACTGTAATATTAATTACAATTTTAACTATCATACTTTTATGATTTTTATGGCAACTAATTTTTGGTTATCATCCACAAACAATTAGTATTACTCAGTTTGAAGATAAAATAAGAGAATATAGTGCATCAACTACTGATGATAAATTTTTCGCAAATATAACAATTAGTGAAAACGAATGAGTTTTAAGATTTCAGGAAATAGGTGGACAAAAAAATAATCATTTTTATGTTCAAGATTACATAGTGCAAATTTCACCAACTATTGCAAATAAATACAATGGAAATATAGCTAAAATAATGGGTGATACTACTTATTTTGAAGCAATTCAAAAAGCACTTGCTTATAAACAATTTGATCAAAATCGACAAGAAGTTAAAACTGAACTTTCTAAATTTATTTTAAATAACAGAATTCAAACTGGTTATTATAGTTTAGGAATTCCACAACCATCAACTTTAAGTAGAATTTTAGGATTTATTCCATTACTAGTTTCTGTAGGTTTCCCTTTAGTTTTATTATTTTTTATTTATAGACAATTTAGAGGTTCAGGAAACGGAAATGGATTATTTGGTGGTCTTCAAAGTAGTCAAGCAACTAAAATAACTTCTGACAAAAAATTTAGCGATATCGCTGGAAATAAAGAAGTAAAAGAAGAAGTTATGGAATTAGTGGATTATTTAAAATATCCACAAAAATATCAAGCAGCTGGAGCAAGAATTCCAAAAGGAATTTTACTTGGTGGTCCTCCAGGTACGGGAAAAACATTACTTGCAAAAGCAACCGCAGGTGAAGCTAATGTACCTTTCTTATTTATTTCAGCTTCTAATTTTGTTGAACTATATGTAGGTATGGGAGCAAAAAGAGTTAGAGAATTATTTAAAGAAGCAAGAAAAGAAGCACCAGCAATTATATTTATTGATGAATTAGATGCTGTTGGACGTTCCAGGGGTTCAGGTATTGGTGGCGGAAACGATGAAAGAGAACAAACACTAAATCAATTACTTGTAGAAATGGATGGAATGGCTGATAATAGCGGTCTTTTAGTAATTGCTGCAACAAACAGAACAGATGTTCTAGATCCTGCTCTTCAAAGACCTGGTCGTTTTGATAGAACTATTACAGTTGGTTATCCAGATGTAAAAGAGAGAGAAGAAATTTTACAATTACACGCAAGAGGTAAAAGGGTTGATAGTTCTATTGATTTTAGAAACATTGCTAAAAGAACTCCTGGTTTTTCTGGTGCGCAATTAGAAAATGTAATAAATGAAGCTTCAATTTTATCAGTTAGAGAAAAAACAGAAGTTATAACTCCAGCACAAATTGATGAAGCAATTGACAGAGTTATGAGTGGTCCTGCTAAAAAACACAGAACAATTACAGAAGCAGAAAGAACAATGGTTGCTTACCACGAAGCTGGTCACGCCGTTGTTGGTATTAAAGTTCCAGGCGGAAGTAAAGTACAAAAAATCACTATTATCCCAAGAGGGAATGCTGGTGGTTACAATTTAATGCTTCCAGAAGAAGAAAAATATAATGCAACTAAATCAGAATTGTTAGCAACAATTGCATCATTTATGGGTGGTAGAGTTGCAGAAGAATTAATTTATGGACAAAAAGAAATTTCTACCGGAGCAGCAAACGATATTGAAAAAGCTACAAAAATAGCAAGAAGAATGGTTACTGAATTTGGTATGTCTGCACTTGGACCAATTCAATATGAAGAAAATACAGGTTCTCCATTCTTAGGTAGAGATTATGCAAAAAATATGTCATTTTCACACCAAGTGGGACATGAAATAGACTTAGAAGTAAGAAAAATAATTTCTGAAGCTTATGAACAAGCAAAAGAAGTGGTTAAAAACAACAGAGAATTATTAGAATTAATTAAAGATTCTCTTCTTGAAAATGAAACTATAGTTTCAGAAGAAATTGAATATATTGCTAAATATATGAAATTACCAGAAAGAAAAGAAAAAGAAGAATATAAAAAACAAGAAGAAATTGATATAGATAAATTAATTGAAGATGTTCAATTAGAAAAGTCTAATGAAGAAAATCCTCAAATGGAAACAGAAAAAGAAGTTCAAGAAACACAACCAATCTTAGATTCAGAAAATAAAGATAAAGAAGATGAAAATAAAATAATCTAAAATATTAAAAGGTGAACATAAAAAGTTCATCTTTTTATTTCTTAATTTACTTCATTAAATTAAATTCTGCTTACAGAATAGAATTTAATGAAAACAAGATTAAGATATTAAAAAGTAAATAATAAATAGCATTTATTTGTATAAAATAAAGAATTTATAATATAATTTAATATATTAATTTATAGTTAAAAAGAAAGGGTAAAATGGAAAGAAATTTTAATGAACAAGAACTAATTAGAAGAAAAAAAATAGACAAATACAAAGAAATGGGAATCAATCCTTTTTCACAAAATCAACCGATTAGCGATAACTCAATTTCACTACTTGTTAAATATAATTCTTATAGCAAAGATGAATTGCATAATAAAGAATTTAAAGCTTCAGTGGTTGGAAGAATAATGACTTTTAGAGGACCTTTTATTGTTATAAAAGATGATGAATCAAGAACACAAATTTATTTTAATAAAAAGGAAAATACTGTATATTCAGAATTAGTAGAAACTTTAGATATAGGAGATATAGTTTATTTTGAAGGTATTGTAATGAAAACAAATACTGGAGAAATTTCACTAAAAGCAGAAAAAGTTCAATTATTAACTAAAGCACTTAAACCACTTCCAGAAAAATATCACGGTTTAACAGATGTTGAAGAAAAATATCGTCGTCGTTATGTGGATTTAATTATCAATGAAGAAGCAAAACAAATTTTTTGAACAAGAAGCAAAATTATTTCTTATGTTAGAAAATTTTTCGATGATTTAAAATATTTAGAAGCTGATACTCCTGTATTACATCCTATTTTAGGTGGTGCAAGTGCTCGTCCATTTACCACTTTTCACAATGCTTTAAGTATGGACTTTTATTTAAGAATAGCTACAGAATTGCCTTTAAAAAAACTTTTAGTAGGTGGTTTTGATAGAGTTTATGAAATAGGAAGAATTTTTAGAAATGAAGGTGTAGATACCACTCATAATCCTGAATTTACTTCAATTGAGTTTTATGAAGCTTATTCAGATTTACACGGAATGATGAAAAGAACTGAAGATTTAATTTCATCTTTAGCTAAAAAACTGGGAAAAGAAGAAATAATGTATGGTGGTCATAAAATTTCACTAAAAGCACCTTTTAGAAAAATTGATATGGTAGATGAAACCTCTAAATATGTAGGTATTGATTTGAAAAAAGCAACATTTGAAGAAATTAAAGAAGTTGCTATCAAACACAAAATAAAAATTGAAAAATATTTTACATCAGGTCACTTAATTAATGAATTATTTGAATTATTTGTTGAAGATACATTAATTCAACCAACATTTGTTTACGGACATCCAATTGAAATTTCTCCATTAGCAAGAGAAAACGAAAAAGATCCAAGATTTACAGACAGAGCAGAATTATTTATCAATAAAAAAGAATATGCTAACATGTTTAGTGAATTAAATGATCCAATCGACCAATTAAAAAGATTTGAATCACAACTTGAAGAAAAAAACGCTGGAAACGATGAAGCTAGTGAAATTGATATGGATTTTGTTGAAGCTTTAGAATACGGAATGCCGCCAGCAGGTGGTTGTGGTATTGGTATAGATAGATTAGTAATGCTATTAACTCAAAAAGAATCAATTAGAGAAATACTTTTATTCCCACACTTAAAAAATAAAGGAAACTAAATGAAAAAATTATTTGCATTTGATTTGGATGGAACATTACTAAGAAGTGATGGAACAATACATCCAGAAACTATTAAAATTTTAAAACAAGCAAAAAGTAAAGGTCATTATTTAGCAATCGCCACAGGTAGAGCAATTGCTTCAACTACAATCTTTTTAAATCAATTTAGTGATTTTGATTTTTTAGTTTCAAACAATGGAGTAGCCATTTATGATGTTAAAAATCAAAAAACTACAATAAAAGAGTTTTTACCTGTTGAATTACTTAAAACCCTTTTAGAAGAAGCTAAAGAAAGCGAAAGTTTCTTTACATTAAGTACAGAAAAAAACGTTTATCCTTTCAAAGATAATAGCAAAACTTTTTCATGATTAACAGAACAAGAAAAAATGGATTATGATGAGCAAGGTTTTAAAACAGAAGAAGAAATTTTAAATGCAATTTACAAAAATAATGAAAAAATAACCCAATTAGCTTTAAGAAATTCTGAAGAAAAAATCAAGCAATTATTTGATAAATACAGCAAATTAATAGGGGATTCATACACTTGTTTGTTAACAAATAGAGTTTATTTAGATGTTAATCCAAAAAATACAGATAAATTTTATGGACTAAAAAAAGTTTTAGAATTATTGAATTTAACAACAAATGACTTAATTACTTTTGGTGATTCAGGAAATGATGTTTTAATGATAAAAAACGCTTATAAAGGATTTGCTATGGAAAACGGAACAGTTTCATCAAAAGAAGTTGCTTGTGAAGTTATTGGAAATCATAATACAGATGCTATTGCTAAAACAATGGAAAAACTAATTTAAGACACAAATTAGTGTCTTTTTTAATAAAATGAAATTAAACATATATAATTTAATATAAATTACTAACTAATAAAATAATAAATTAAATACTATTAATAAAAAATAAAGGAGTAAAATGTTAGAAATCAAAAATCTGTCCAAAATTTTTTATGATAAAAAATTATTCGACAATGTTAATTTAAAATTCACTGAAGGAAACACTTACGGAATTATAGGAGCAAATGGAGCTGGAAAATCTACCTTTTTAAAAATAATTTCAGGGCAAATTGAAGCTTCTTCAGGTGAAATTATCAAAGATAAAAACCAAAGAATTTCAGTTTTGAGTCAAGATCACAATATGTATAATGATTTTAATGTGACTGATGTGGTTATTATGGGAAATGAAGAATTATTTAAAATTCAACAAGAAAAAAATGCAATTTATGAAAATCCAGAAGCTACAGAAGAAGACTATACAAAAGCAGGGGAATTAGAAGAAAAATTCGGTCTAATGGGCGGTTGAAACGCTGAAAATGATGCACAAATTTTATTATCTGGGTTAGATATTCCTAAAGAAAAATGGAATGTAAAAATGAGCGATTTAAAAGCTTCACAAAAGGTAAAAGTTCTTTTAGCAAAGGCTTTATTTGGAAATCCAGATATTTTGATTATGGACGAACCTACTAACCATTTAGATCTAAAAGCAATCAAATGATTAGAAAACTTTTTAGTTGATTATCAAAATATTGTTATTGTTGTTTCACACGATAGTGACTTTTTAGATCAAGTATGTACTAACATTGTAGATATTGATTTTGGTGAAGCTAAAATGTTTACAGGTAATTATAGTTTCTGAAAAGAATCTTCAACATTAATAAGAGAAATGCAAAAAAATTCTAATGCTAAAAAAGAAGAACAAATTGCTAAATTACAGGCTTTTATTGCTAAATTCTCTGCAAATGCTTCAAAATCATCTCAAGCAACATCAAGAAAAAAATCACTTGAAAAAATTACTCTTGAAGAAATTAAACCTTCTTCAAGAAAATATCCTTTTATTAGATTTGATATTTTTAAACAACCAGGAAAGCAAATTTTAAGAGTAGAAGACTTATCTTATGTTAATCCAGAGACAGGAGAAACTTTGTTTGAAAGTTTATCATTTGATATTTTACCTGGCGAAAAAATGGTTTTACTTGGTGAAGACGACATTGCTAAAACCAAACTACTTGAAATTCTGCTTGGACTTGAAAAACCAACTTCTGGTCAAGTTATTTGAGGATCCACAATAACTCCAGAATATTTCCCATCAGATAACTCTAAATATTTTGATAAAGAAGAAAACTTAATGGAATGATTAAGCAAATGACCAATTGAAAATACAGAAGAATCTAATAAAGATAACTCAGATCAAAGAATGAGAAGTTTTTTAGGTAGAATGCTTTTTAGTGGTGATTCTGTTTTTAAAAATGTTAAGGTAACATCCGGTGGAGAAAAAGCAAGATTAATGTTTTCTAGAATGATGCTAAAAGAATCTAATTTTCTTGTATTTGACCAACCTTTAGATCACTTAGATGCAGAATCAATTGATTCAGTAATTGAAGGACTTGCTGATTATAAATCATCTATGATTTTTACAACTTATAATCGTGCTTTAGTTAAACAAGTTTCTAATGTAATTTTAGAAATCAAACCAGATTCCTCTTTTATTTTTAGAGGGACATTAGATGAATATGAGAAAAAAATGGGATACTAATGTTTGATAATATTGCCGCGATTTCATCTGGAGGTTTGGTTAACCAAGCAATTTCCATAATTAGGATCACTGGTCCAGACGCTTTTTTGATTGTTAAAAAAATTTTCACAGGAAAAGTTGGTAAAGATAAAGAAATTACTTATGGTTGAATCAAAAATAAAGATGAACTTATTGATGAAGTTTTAGTAATGTGATTTGAAGGCAAAAATAATTTTATAGGGGAAAATACCGTAGAAATAAATGCACACGGTGGTATAGTTAATACTAATTTAATTCTAGAATTAGTACTAGCTAATGGAGCTAGAATGGCTGAACCAGGAGAATTTTCTAGAAGAGCCTTTTTAAATGGAAAAATGGATTTAATCAAAGCAGAAGCTATCAATGATTTAATCCATGCTAAAACCAAGTTACAAACAAAAGCATCTATTGAAAAATTTGATGGAAAAACAAGTAATTATATTAAAAATTTAATTAGTGAATTGTTAGAAATAATAGCAATTATAGAAGTTAATATCGATTATCCTGAATATGATGATGTAGAAATTTTAACTAATCAAACCCTTTTACCAAAATTAGAAATATTAAAAGAAAAACTCAAAACCACTATAGACCTTTCGGAAAGATCTAGAGTTATTTATGATGGTGTAAAAATCGCTATTGTAGGTAAACCAAATGCTGGAAAATCTTCTTTATTAAATGCTTTTTTAAATGAAGAAAAGGCAATAGTAACAGACGAAGCAGGAACCACAAGAGATGTTATTGAATCTGAGTTTGTTTTAGAAGGTATACCTTTTATAATAAAAGATACTGCTGGTATTAGAAATTCAACAAATAAAGTTGAAAAAATAGGTATAGAACGCTCTTTTAAACAAATAGAAGAATCTGATATTGTCATCCATTTACTTGATGCATCAGTAGAAACTGACCAATTCGATCAACAAATTGTTGATTTTTCTAAAAATAAACAATATATCCCTGTTCATAATAAAAAAGATTTATTGGATTCTAAAAAATTAGATAATACCAAAATTTATATAAGTGCTAAAAATAAAGAAATAGAAAATCTCGAGAATGAGATTATAAAAAATTATCAAAACATTGATATTAATAATGAAAAAGTTATTACAAATATAAGACAACTTTCTTTAATAAAATCTTCTTTTCTTTCAATAGAAAACGCCATTTTTTCTTTAAAAAATGGTTTTGAACCAGATATAGTTATAGTAGATTTAAGAAAGTCGTGAGAAGACTTGGTAAATATTAAAGGTAAAGCAGATAATGAAACCTTATTGGATTCAATGTTTAAAAATTTTTGTCTTGGAAAATAATTATATTTTGAATAAATCATACCAGTAATTTTTACTGGTATTTTTAATTTCAAAAACTATTTAAACGGTATCACTATTTTGCATATTTCAAAGAAAAAAAATCGAAAATGAAAAAAAATGAATTATTTTATATTTTTTAAATTTATTCTATTGAAAAAATAAAAAAAAGAACAAATAAGAATAAAATTGTATTGAAAGGAGAAAATATGTTCATACCAAATACAGTTATAGAGAAAAAAATTGACTTTAAAAACGAAATAAATCAAAAGTTACAAAAACTAGATTACTTAATATTGTTAAAATCAATGTTTTTAGAAGCAGAAAGTTCTTATTCTGCTAAATTATTTAAAATTAGATTATTAAAATATATTAATAATTTATCTTTGCTTCCTGAAAAAGAGCAAAAAACTTTTTTAGGAGAAGACTCAACTACTAAAATTAAAATTTTAAAGAATATGTATTTTTACAAAAAATTTAATAAGGACGTTGGTCATTTATTAAATATTAGTCAAAGAAGCGTTATAAAAGAAGATGCAGCCAAAGTAGTAAGTTCTCTTCACTCACTCTTAAATCAACCTTATCTAGATTCTTTGAAATATCAACTTTTTCAAGATGTTTTTAATATTATTTATATAGCAGTAAGTCCTTTGTTACCCATACCAGAGGAAGTTTCTATTGGTTTAGATCTTTCTGATTTATTAAATGAAATTATTAACGATGTTCGTCAAAGTAATACTTTATCAGATCCAGATAGAGCAAAAAAGTTATTTTCCATAGTATTGAAAGACAAAAGAAATGGAAAAAATTCAACAATAAGTCAAGATAACGAAATTCTTGATTCTATAATAAAATTATTAGATGATAGACCAGTATTTAAGTTTTATAAAAAATACTTTGAATCTTTAAAAAAAGATAATTTTATTGATAATAATTATGATTACGACATAAATAGATATTAAATTAAAGGAGAAAAAATATGTTTATTAATATTCCAGCACCTGTTCAAAAAACAGAAATAAAAACAAACTTTTCCAAAAATGAAATTAATTTTTTTGATTTCTTAATTTCAAATAAAAATAATGAACTTTTAAAAGAAAGTCAATATAAATCAAAAATTTTCAAAATTAGAGTTTTAAAACAAATTAAATTAATAGATGATGCCTCTGTTCATCAACTTACTCAAGTTTTCGGTCAAACAAATGCATTAATGCTTAAAAAAACAATAAAAGATATTAAAGAAAATTCTATAATGTATAAAAAATTTCAAAAAGAAGTTTCACATCTTTTAAATGTAGGACAAAGTAGAAGCGTTATAGAAGGAGAAGTTCTTGACAAAGTAGAGGAACTAAAAAAATCATATGAAAGTTTTCTTAAAACTGAAAAAGAACATTCACAAGCACTAAAATATACAACAATAGGTTTTACTTTAGGATTTTTCACTATTCCTGGTGCAATAGTTACAGCTAGTGTACGTGCTTATGTGGACTCACAAATAAAAAAATATGAAGAATTTTTAGATAGATTAGCAAAAATAACTTATAAAGATTTAGAAAATGGTGATAATTCTACCAATTCTCAAGATAGAGATGTTCTTGCTCAATTGGTTCAATTATCTGAAGATTCAGATTATAATTATTACAAAACCTTTTTTAAAAATAAATTAGATGAAAAATTTATATCAGATAACTCAAATTATGATTATAGATATTAAAAAATAAAAGAGGAAGAATATGGAAAAAATATTTTATAGATTCGCTTATGCGATAATAAGAAACTTTATTTTGTTACTTGTTTATAATGTATTATTAATAATTTATTTATCTTTACTTGCATATTTTACAATAATTAGAGATCCATTTTTTTGACAAAGTGAATGAACTTTATTTTTTGCTTTCATTTGACCCGCTTTCATAATTGTACCTTCATACATCTGAAACACAGTTTTTCTTTTTAAAATTTTTAAATTAACAAAAAAAGCAGAGAAATTAGAAGAAGACAAAATAAAAAAAATAGAAAAATATTTCAAATTTTTATTTATAGTTGCTTTTTGAGGTAAAAAATCACAAGAAAAACTTGAAAAAAAATCAATTAAACAAAAAGAAAGATTAGAAAAAATTTCTGGAATAAATCCTTTATTTGGATTATTATTTCCAATTTATTGAATTATTTTCTACTCAAATTAATTGTTTATAATAACTATTTATAAACAATTACATTTAATAAATAAAAATCTAAATATTCAAATAAAATAAATATCACAGTTACAAATAAAGAAAAAATCAAAAACAAATTTGTAAAAACTAAAATTTAGTTTTTTGATTTTTTAATTTTAGACAAAATAATACTTTTTTAAAAATAGTAAAAGGAGCTTAATATGGAAAAAATATTATATAAATTAGGTATAGTTATAAAAAGAAATATTTTTTTAATTCTTACAAATTATTTATTATTTTGAATTTATTTTATTTTACTTACATATTTTACAATTATTAAAGTAACTTTTTTTTGAAAAAATTGATGATTTTTTGTTTTAGTTAGTTTTGCACCAGCTTTTGCAATAATGCCTTTATATATTTGAAATTTATATAACTTATTGAAAATTTTTAAAATCACTAAAGACAAAGAAAATTTAGAAGAATGAGAAATAACAAAAATTAATAAATATTTTAAAGTTTTATTTTTAATAGGATTTTGAGGAAAAAAATCAGAAAATAAATTAGAAAAAAAATCAATTAAACAAAAAGAAAAATTGAAAAGAATAGCTTGTACACATCCTTTATTGGGTTTATATGTTCAAATAAATTTAGTTTTCTTTACTAAAGAGGTGAAAAATGATAAATTTAAAAAATAAAATCAGAATTTCTTTCTATTTAAAGACTTATTCTAACATTTTATTTTTCATTTGAATAAGTGTGATAATAATAGTATGAACTACTCTTTCTTTAGATTATAAATATTTTCCATTATTTTGATTTGGTTGAGGAACTTTATGAGTTGCTGGTATTTTATATCTTTATATTTTGTTTGTATATATGAAATTAATAAAAATAAGAATTAAAGTAGAAGAGAATCCTGATATAGAGATAAAATTTAAATCCTTTTTTATTTTTTTTATAAAAGAAAAAACAATAATGAAATTTATTTCTGATTCTAAATATCAAGCAAAATTAAATTTTGCTTTAAAAATGTATAATAAAAGATTACTATTAAGTACTTTTTTACCTATTCCTTATTACTTAATTTTAAAGTTAAAAATTAAAAAGGAAGAAAAAAACCAAAGAACTTTAATAATGGAAAAAATAAATCGTATTTCTGAAGATTTGGCAAATTTAAAAATTAATACTATAATAAAAGGCAGTTTTGCTTTTAATTTCTTTAAAAATTTTAAATTTTTAGGTAAATATAATGATGTTGATTTATTTTTAAAGTATGGGGATTTAATTGATAAAAAAGAAATTTTAAACATTTTTGAAAAACATGGAAAAGTTGTTTTTCACAATTCTTTTCTTATTTCTTTAATAATAAATCTAAAAGATAAAGAAACTCGTTTTGAATTTTTTCTAACTGAAGATATTGATTTATCTTTATGTAATAAACAAAATGAACATTTATATATTGCACCAGTAGAATACTTATTTTTAGCAAAAATATTTCACTTGCCTAAATTAGAAAAAACAGAAATATTCCCTTATGATGAAAAAATGCAGAAAACTATTTTCATTATTAAACAAATACTGAATAATAAACAAAAATGAAATATGAATATTATTAACTCACTAATAGAACAAATATATTTAAATAATTTAAAACTTATTTTTCACATTGAATACGACGAAAAAGATTTAAGTATTTCATCTTTTATTCAAAAGAAAAAAGAGTGAGTAGAAAAGAAATTTACAAGCAAAGATTTACTAAATTTAAATCAATTTACGGAAAAATTCTTTTTAAAAAATAAAATGTCAGATTTTTTTGATTTTCTTTTTTTAAAAAGAAAAATAATTATTGAAAGTTTATATGAAACACCAATAATAGAAGTTATTAATACTTATGAGTGAAATTTTAATAACTCACAGTTATTATTTAATTCAAGCATTTCTTTTGATGAATTTTATGAAAGTAATACTAAAATTATTAATAATATTATTTATACTAATTCAAAAGAACAAATATACTGATTAATGCTAAATATCTTAATAAATGAAAATGAAGAAAATTTAAAAACAAAATTAGAGATTGATTTAAATAAAGAATTTTCTGAAATTTTAAATAAAAATAAAGATATGTATGAAATTAACATAAATGATTTAATATTAAAAATAAAAGAAATTTATTTTAAATCATCAACAATGTAAATTGTATATTTAAAAACATTTTTAATCCTAATAAAATAATAAACCGAAACACATCTAAAAAGATTTGAAGAGAATGTGTTCCGGTTTTTTTCAATGAAAATTTGAAATTTTTCTTATTTTATTTATTTTTTGTTCATAAAAATTAAAATTCTATGTATTATATTTGATATAATTAAATATATAAGTATTTAAAAAGGAAAAAGTATGAAGAAAAAAAGAAAATCTTTAAATTTATTATGAACAATTCCAACTGTTACATTTTTCTCTTCTCTTACTGTATCTTGCAAATATGGAGAAGAATCAATAGAAAAAACTAAAATAAATAATCCTAAAACTCCAACAGAAAATGAAAAAAGAAAAGAAAAAACTGAGGTCCCAATTGTCCCAGTTGCTGAAAAACAAACAAAAAAACCTGTAGAAAAAGGTAAAGTAGAGAATACAAAACCAGAAGATCAAAAAGAAGAAAAAGATAATATTACAACTAAAACAGATGATCAAAAAACTAAAGTAAATTCTGAAAACAAAAATTCAGAAAATCCAGACAAAAATAATTCTCCAGTAGATAATCAAAATGAAGAAGAGATTATTAATAAAACTCCTGTTTGAGATGAAGAAACTCCTGATTTAACAGGAAATAGAGTAAATAAATATAGTATTGAAGAATATTTAAACTCTCCTGAAAGAGCAAAATTATCTAAAATAAAAACTTTAAGAGGTTGATCAAATGAAAAGTTTTTAAAAGAAATTAAAAAATCAGGAGCTTTGGATAATTTAACTTATAAAGATGAAAGCGATTCTGTCCAATATATTGCTCCTTTTGATAAAAGTAAACCTAAATCAAATACAATTTATCAATTAACAGTTTATTCTTTTGCTGATGGTAATAATGATGGAATTGGTGATTTTATAGGATTGAAAGACAATATAGATTATTTTGTTAATTTAGGTATTGATACTTTATATTTATCACCAATTCATCCTGCAAGTTCTTATCATGGTTATGATGTAATTGATTATACAAAAGTTGCTCCTGAACTTGGTGGATTAAAAGCATTTGAAGAATTTTTAAAAGTAGCTCACTCTAAAGGAATTAAAGTTGTAATAGATATGGTATTTAATCATACTTCTTATGAGCATCCTTGATTCCAAAGAGCACTTGCTGGTGATGAAAAATATCAAAAATATTATTATTTTTACAATTCAGAAAACAATCCATTAGGAAATGAAGGACAAGATAATATAAGACAATACTTTAAAAATGTTTATGATAAAGTTCATCTAGAAAACAATCCAAAATCTTCAAATAAAAAATGAGTTGCTCAATTTTGAGCAGGAATGCCTGATTTAAATCTTACAAATGAAGATGTTTTAAAAGAAATAGATTATGTCCACAAATTCTGAGCAGCAAAAGGAGTTGATGGATTTAGATATGATGCTTTTGAACATTACTTTAAATCTGATAATCCTAAAAAACCAAGAGCTAATAATAGTGATATGGTAAGAAATTTATTTGAAAGATGAAGAGATGTTGTACAAGGTGAATATAAAAAAGCAAATACTGCAGGAATTTCTAGATTTAGCGATAGAACCTTTTTATTTGGTGAATGATGAAGAGATCCAGCAGAAGCAGAAATTAAAGGTTATTGAGGAGGATGAGAAGGTTCAAAACCAGGTTTAAGTTCAGTTATTGATGGAACTAAATGAAAAAATAAACTTAATGTCTCATTAAATCCAAATGATGAAAAAAATGTAATAAAAAGTTTAACAGATACTTTAAACCAAAAACATGAATGATTACCTTTTTTAGATAATCATGATGTTGAAAGATGAATTATAACTTTTAAAGAACAAAATAATAGACCAGTAATAATTTCACCACATAGATTAGATGATGATGAAAGATCCGCTTATGAATATGCTCTTACTTCCTTACTTTCTCGTGGTGGTCATCCTATTTTATATGATGGAAATGAACTTTTAATGCAAGGTGGAAAAAAAGACGGGCAAACTGATACACACATTAGAGAAGCATTTAATTGAAAAGATCTCAAAAAACGTGTATTTTTCCAAGATGAAAGAGATAGAGATAACTTTATCACAACATTATCTTCAGCGGGAGAAGGAAAAGTAGAAGATATTGTTGCTAATGAAAATTCAGCATATAATTTAGTTTCTAAGATAAATAAAGCAAGACAAAGATTTATTTCAATGAGAGAAATGGATGAAAAATATGTTGGTGATCCAAATGAAATTCTTTGAATTTGACACGATAATGCACTTAGATATGATGAAATGACAGTAAGAAAAAATGAAGATGGCACATACTTATTAGCTATTTATTCTTGAGGTAATAGACCACAAGCAAACACTTCTTTAAAAGAAGGATTTGAAATTGAAGAAACCTTACTTTCTAAAAATATAACAACAAGAGTTTCCGATGGTTCAACTTTTATTGAAGGAACAGGAAATGGAAAAATCGGACTATTTTTAATTAGAAGAAAATCTTAATATAATAACAGAATTCCAGAAAACTGGAATTTTTGTTTTTTAAAATCAAAAATATGTTTAAATAAAGGAAATTCTAAATAAATATGCACTTTTTATCTTTGTAAAATAAAAATTTATGAATAAGTTATATAATTAAATAAAGGAGGTGTTTATGAAATTATTTAAAATAAAAAGAAAATTTTTATATTCTACAATTATTACAACTATTCCTGTTTTTTCTATTATTTCTTGTTCTAACCAAGCTTCAGTTGAAGAACAAAAAGAAGATAAAATCAATGATTTTTATTATTGAAATTTAAATAAAATAGAAGATTTAAGAGAAAAAGATAACATAGATTTTATAGACTTAAGTAGAGAACAATCTAATAATCTTTTTCAAAATCAAACATCAAAAGTTATATTTTTTAATAAAAAAGAAGAAAAAGAATTAGATTTAAACAGATTTTGATCTTATCGAACAAAATATGAACAAACTAAATTTGACTCTAAAGTGTTTAACATTACAGAAAATAAAGCAAATTACAAGTTTTTAATTTCAGAAGAAAGTATTGATTCACAAATTAAAAATTATGACTTTGCTTTAGAAATCAAACTTCTTAATAAAAAGAATTTAGAAAAAACTTCTTTTTGGTGGTCTAAACAAAAAGAAAAAGAAAATTTTCTTTTAGTAAATTTATATAGAAGAGTACAATCTAAAATAGATTATAGTTTAAACTACAGATTGAATAATGAAAAAGATAAGGTTGACACAACAAAAGAAAAACCAATTGTTGATTTTTATAAATATTATGATTTAGTTGCTTCTAATGTTAAATTCAATTCTTTTAACTTTGATAAAACTGAAAAGAAAGCAAAAATTTCAATTAATTTTGATAAAGGACAAAATTTAAAATATAGAAACTTTAATTTATTAGATCAAAATGATTATTTTAGTATAAAAACCATTTCAATTGATACGCCAAATAAAAATTGAAGTAAAACAAGTCAACAAAAAATTCAATCTTTTGAACCGCATCATTTAGTTAAAGATTATATTTTAGAAAAAACAATTTTTAATCGTTTAATTCAATATTCTTTTATTGTGTCAACTGATTTAACTGAAAAAGAATTTAACTCATTAAAAGACATAAACTTGATTTTTAATGATAATGCAGGAGTATATTAAAAAAATTTAATTAAAGAGGAAAAAATGAAAAGAAAAAAATTATTTAAAAAAATATTACTATCAGTATCTCCTATTTTTACACTAACCACTTTTGTTTCAGCAAAAATGGAAACTACTGATACAATTGAGAGAGATCCTAAAATATATAATGATATGTTTTTTAACTTATTTAATCATTTAGGAATAAAAAAAGAAGAACTTAGTTATGCTCCAGTGAAAATTGGAATTATTGATGGAGGTTTAGTTGATTCAAATTTGCTAAAATACAATGGACAAACTTTAAAGGAATATAGAAATTCTGATACTTACAGTTTGTTCCATAATGAAAATCGTCTAAACAAAGATAAAGTAATTTACAATGAAGAAGAATTAGATGATTTAGAAAAAACTGACAAAAATAAGCAAAAAACTTTTGCTGAATTATATAAAAAAAATAGTCATGCTACAGAAATAGCTTCCATTTTAGGAAGTGATTCAGGTTTTTTTAAAAATGCTATTTTTTATTCAACAACATTTAAAGGAAAAAAAGATGGTTGAAATGGAAAAACATATGATAATGTAGAAGTATTAAGAAAAAATTTAGAATTTATGAGAAAGAATAATGTTTTTTACGTTAATATGAGTTATGGTAGTAAATTAGATGAATATCTTTCAGATTTTATAAACTTGAAAAATTATTTTCTTTTTTCTCCTGATAAAGAAAAATTAGAAACTTTTTATAATCTTTTACAAAAAATAGATTCCTTTGAAACAAGTTATTATATATATGATAGAGAATCATCGTTATTAGATGAGTATGCTTATAAATATAATATGAAATTTTTTATTTCAGCCGGTAATGGAAGAGAAGAATTTTCTAATTTTAGATCAGATTTTATAAAAAATAAAGATTTTATATTTTCTACATTAAATAAAATTAAAGATTTAAAAATAACAGAAAATATTAAAGACATTTATAATAAAATTTTGAATAAAATAGAAAATAATCATAATTTTTATCAAAGAGATAATTCTTTAGTTTCATCTAAAAATACTTTTATAATAGGAGCATATGATATAAATACTAAAAAACCTGAGTACTATTCTGAAAATGCAACTGATAATAATAAAAATTCTCCACTTGGTTTAGGACCAGATAATATGCAAATACCTGTTATTTCTATTCTTAATGAAAAAAATAAAAAAAATTTAACTGGAACAAGTTTTTCAACACCAGTTCTTTTAGGTATGTCAATGTTGTTAGAAATAAAAAACAAAAAACCATTTTATGTACCTCAATTAAAAGCTATTCTTACAGCAAGTTTTGAAAGTAAAAACTCTTGAGAACAATATAACGATTTAGAAGGTTTTGGTTATATAAGTTGAGAAAAAATGAAATATTTTAGAGATAAAGCTAAAAAATTAAATATTTATCGTTATCCAGTTGCGGATGGAAATACACATCATTATTATTTATATTCCAATTTAAAATTTTCATCTCCAACAACTGTTGTATTTTCTAATTACTCATATTTACATGAAAAAAATGAATATTATAAATTAGAAAATTTTGATAAATTAAGTGAAGAAGAAATAAAAAAATATGTAAATCCTTTTACTGTTTCAGTGGATGTAGAAATAGTTGCAGATTCATCTGCAGTTTATAAAATTTATCATTTAAGTCATTATGAAAGTACAGCTGCTTATTTACCTGAAAATAGATTGCAAAATGTATCTAAAGTAATAATAAAACCAAGTTCTGATTTAGCAACTGAATATAAACTTAATGTTTTTTCAAATAATGATGTAAATGCAAAAATAATATGATTAACAGGAGTATGAGCAATACTTGATTAAAATGAAAAAATTATTAAATATTATCCCTTTTATTTCTTTGCCTTTAATTGTTTTTTCCTGTTCTAATCAAAAAGTAAATAGAGAGGAAAATAAATTAAAAGAAACAGAAGAAAAACAAAAAAATGAATTTTATAATTTAAATTTAGAAAATATAGCTGATTTAAAAAATAATTGAAAAATTGATTTTATTCAATTAAACAATGAACAAAATAGAGAAATTTTTGCAAATAATGAATCTAAAATAATCTTTTTTGAAAAACCTTATCAAGAAGTAACAGAATTATCTAAAACTCAAAATTCAGAAGAAAAAATAAATGTTACATCTAACAAAAGAGATTATACATTTATTAATAAAAATCAAAACATAGGTAGTGAAATTAAAACTACTGATTTGGGCTTAGAAATTAAACTTCTTAATAAAGATTATTTAAAAAACAAAATTAATTTGAAATTTAAAGAAAATCAAAATTTATTATTAGTAAATTTTTATAGTACTGCAATATCAAGACTTATTGATGGGCATCCTAAAGATCTACACGATCCTTTTAACAAAAACATTACAACAGATATTGTAAAACCAATAGTTGATTTTTCAGAATATCAAAAGTTGGTTTCTTCAAAAATTAAATTTAACTCATTAAATTTTGATAAAAATCAAAATAAAATAAATTTAACTATTGATATAGATGAAAATCAAACAGAAAATGAAAAAATGATTAATTTATTAAATCAAAATTATTTTTTCAATATAAAAACAATATCAGCAATAAAAAAAGAAAAAAAAGATTTTTATATCAATGCAGAAGAACCAGTATATGAACCCTATGGAGTTTCTAAAAAGTATATTTTAAATAATTGAATTTTAGTTCGTTTACTTCAATATTCATTTATTATTCCTGTAAATATTTCAGAAAAAGAATATAATTCCATCAATGATATTAATTTAACACTTAATGATAATGCAGGAGTTTTTAAACATTTAGTACAAGAATCAAAGATTTTAGAAAATTAATAAAGATATTAAAAATTTAGAATTTAAAGAACATTTACAACTTTTTTACCTTCATATTGATATTCATAAATATATAAAATCCCGTTGATAAAAGTTAATTTTAAAGCATTTTTAATAGGAGAGAGTGAAGCTCTAAAAAGTTTCACTCTTTTATTTTGTTCGTTAATATAAAAAGCACCAGGATTATCGTTTAAAGCCTTTATTTTTCTATATGCTTGAATATAATCATCACTTAAAAAAATTTGAGCAAATTCTTTTTCTATTTTAGGCGAAAAAACTACAAGATTGTCATCTTGTTTTTCAGATTTAAGTTCATTTTTAGATAATTTATTTAATCACTGGACAATATTATTTTTTGCAAGTAAAGAAAGTTTATGAAATAAATCTTTTGATGTGTCTTCTTCTTTTATATCTAATTTTGCTTTTGCAAGCATATCTCCTGCATCCATTTCTTTTACCATATACATTAAAGTTACTCCTGTTTCTTTATCACCGTTTAATAAAGCGTGTTGAATAGGAGCAGCACCTCTATATTTAGGAAGTAAGGAACCATGTATATTAATAGCGGCTATTTTAGGTATGCTTAAAACTGAAGTAGGAATTCATTGTCCAAAAGCAGCAGTGACTAAAATATCAAAGTCTATTTTCTTTAATTCTTCCGTAATTTCTGAAATTTTTGTAGGTTGAAATAGCTTTATGTTATATTGGTTAGCTAAAATTTTTACAGGTGTAGGTAAAATTTTATAACCTCTATTTGATGGTTTGTCTGGTTGACTAATAATTGCAACCACTTCAAAATTATTAATAATTTCTTCAAAAATAGGAACTGCAAATTCTGGAGTTCCTGCTAATACAATTTTCATCTTTCTCCTTTAGTTTTCTTTACTTTAAATTATAAAATAAAGAAACAAAAATTTTAATTTAAAATGAATTAATTTATCTAAAAGTAATATAATTAAATTATAGGATAAAAAAAATGAGCGGAATAATTGTTATTATAATTTTAATATTAGGATTAGCTGGATTAGTTTGATTAATTAAACTAGCTAAATTTCTATTTTCTTTAGCAGTAGGTGCTGTGATTATAGGATTAATTTTACTTTTAATTTTTGGACATCATTTCCTGTTTTAGTTAAAGAAAAACTAACAAAACAAGTCTTTTTTACCAAAAGATTTGTTTTTTTTTTTTTTGTAAAATTGAATTATGCAGAAGAAAGAAAAATTAGAAGATTTATCAATTTTTTCTAATTTAATGGGTAAATTAAAAGAAAAATACAGAAATTTAATTAGTAAACTAATAGATAAATTTTGTATCTATTTATTAACATTGCCAAAAGCAAAATTTTTACAAAATATTTCAATATACAAAAATACAATACTTGCTATATCAGTTTTTAATAAAAAAATCTTAATAAAAAATTTTAAGGTAGATTTTGTCTTCTAAAAAAATAATAAATGTTCTTGAAACATTTGCAGGTATTGGTGCACAACATAAAGCTATAACAAAAATAAACAAAGAAAAAAAGATTTTTGAGATTGTTTCAACAGTGGAGTGAGATGCAAGAGCAAATATTGCTTATGGTTTAATTCATAATTCTTTAGATAAAAAATTAAAAAAAATTTTGAAAAACAATAATTTAACTTCAGAAGAAGAAATAAACAAATTTTTATTAAATTTTACAATTTCTTTAGATTCTAAAAAACCAGCAAAGATAATTTCTAAAGACTATGAATTTAAGCAACTGTTAGCTGCTTCGATTATTTTATCAAACAATAATGTTGATATAACTAAATTAGATCCAAAAATTATTCAAGAAAAAGATATAGAACTTATAACTTATTCTTTCCCTTGTCAAGGTTTATCAATAGCAAATATGGGAAGATCAAAAGGAATTAATGATGATAAATCAACTTCTAGTTTAATTTGAGAAATATACAGAATTTTAAAAGGAGCAAGTAAAAAACCAAAATACTTATTAATGGAAAATGTAACAAATCTATTAAGTAAAAAATTCAAACCTGAATATGAAAAATGGCTTTCTGTTTTAGAAGATTTTGGTTATAAAACTTTTACAACCACTATTAACAGCATAAATGCTGGTTCTATTCAAAAAAGAGAAAGAGTTTTTGCTTTAAGTGTTAAAAAAGAAATAAAAACACCATTTAATGATGATAAAAGTTTTAAAGAATTTGTAGATAATATTGCATTTAAAAATAAATTAAGCCTAAATCAAAGAAAAAAAGTTTTTGAAAAAATCTTTAATTTTGACTTAAATTACAGCGAAAACCTAGATGTTTTAATGAATAATACAAAATCTAGAATAAAAATGGTCAAAACACAAAAGATTATTAATAAAAGTGAAAATTATATTATTAATACCTTGACAACCGTTCAAGACAGAATACCTTGTGTTGGAATTATTGAACATAAAAACAATTTAGAGCATAAATTAGATTATCGTTATATAACACCAAGAGAAGCTTATAAATTAATGGGTTTTAGTGATCAAGATTTTAATAAATTAAAACCATACTATGAAAAAAATATTCTCACAAAAGAAAGTCTTTATAGGCAAGCAGGAAATTCTATTGTAGTAGAAGCAATAGAGAATTTATTTAAGGTAATAAAAATCATTGAAAAAGGACAAGATAATGAATAAAAACATAAAATGATGAAAAGACAGAATGAAAGAAAATAATTTTATTACTTGAACAATTGGAACTAATATTTATTCTTATTTAAGTTTCACAGTACTTCAGTGACTTAATGAAGTTGATGAAAATGAAGAAATCATTTTAACAATTGATAAAAAAGAAGTTTTAGCTGAATTTAAAAATAACACACAATTCCCCTTTTATAAAGACAAAAAGTCTAAATCAGACTCTACAATTAGACAAATTTTAGATGTTTTATCTTCTCTTGGGATTATAGAACCGATAGGAGATAATTACAAAATTAATAAAGAATTAATAGATGTAAGAAAGACTGAATCAAACAATTTCTATGCTCTTAAAAAATTTGTAAAATCTAATTTTGCTAATTATATAAAAAAATTTGTTATAGATAAATTAAGAGACATTAAGGAAGAAAAGGAAATTTCGAATTCTTCTATTGAAACAAAATTTTGATGAAATGTTTTAGTAGTTTCAGATGAAACATTATTTAACGATAGACTTAAAGGCATATTTAACACTTTAGTAAAAGTTGGTAATGAAAAACGATTTTATGAAGACTTTGTATTAGAATTTTTATATAAAGAAATCGATAATGATGATATGGAAAAAATAATTTCTGACATAAAAAACATAACGGGGATAGAAGATTATTTATCTATTTTATATGAAGTTATAGATAATTATGAAAAAAATATTGTAAGATATGAAGACAACTCTTTAGATGAAGCAATTAAAAAAATTTCTAATTATTCAACCAAAAGTGAATTTGAAGTCATTAAAACAAGTGTTAAAGATATTTTTACTTCGCAAGAATTAAAATATATTTTACCTTTATATCAAAGAACTTATTCTTGAGATTCTAATATTATAATTGGACTTTTTGAATCTATTTATAATGATTTTATTAATACTAAGCAAAGAAAAAATGATTTCAGTTTTCTAAATAATATAATTATTGTTCAAAATGCAACAACAAACTCTATTGTAGATGGTCAACAAAGAATGGTGTCTTTAATAATAATTATTATTTTATTATATAAATTTTCTAAAAATAAATTTTTTGAAAATGCTCAAGAAAAATTAATACACTTAATTCCTAAAATAAAAGAAATGATTACTGAGTTTGCAAAAGATGATAGTAATTATTTAAGTCTGCAAAATATTTTTAATTCTATAAAAAAAGATGCTCAATTACAAAAGGATAGATTTTCCGAAAACTCTTTTGAAATAATAAACCTTATTGTTAAGAAATTTGATAAAAAAGACGAGGATTTTCTTTTAGATTTCATTGATTATATTTTAAATAAAACATTCTTAATTACTACATATATAAAAGTTATGGATGATGATTTTGTAACTAAAATTTTTCAAAATTTAAATCAATATAGCAAAAAATTAGGAGTGCTTGATTTACTAAGAAATAAAGTTTTTGATATATATCGTGATGAAAAAGAGAATAAGATAAAATTATATAATTTAACTGTTAATATTTATTTTAGACGAAAACAGAAAAACGTTTGAAATGAAGATCTCAAAAAAATTTCAAATTTTTTAGATGCAGTTTTTATAAAATATAGATTATTTGAAGAATTGGAAAGAACAAACAAAAAATTTTATGACGAAATAGCAAATTGTTATAATAAATTTGAAAATTTATTTGAATATTATAATAGTAATTTTGAATTTGAAGATAAATTGGAATTACTATGAAAAGATATAATTGAATTTGAATATTGTTCTACTGGACATTTTAATAAATTCTCTACTTTATTAAGTGATAGTGAAATTAAAGAAAATAATAAATATTTAAATAATTTTAATGCCATTTTAACAGAGTATGAGCAAAAAATTTATGACTACAAACAAGTTAATTTTCAAATTAATAATATTTCTAATTCTGGTTCTAAAACTATTTTTACTCAATTAATTTGATCATTAGCATATAACTTGCAATTATTTGAAAATGAAGAAAATACAGAAAAAATGGTTATTTTTAGTAAATATTTAGCTGAAATAGAAAAATTTTCAGCTTTATGAGAAATAAGATTTGCTGGACAATCGCTTTCTAGTTCCATAAAATTAATTTGTAAAAATGATTTATTAAATTCAGATTTTAATTTAATAAATGAATCAAAACTTTATGAACTTTTAGAAAGAATAATAGTTGATTTAACAAAATTATCACTTGTTGAAAAAATCAATGAATTATGAAAATATTTATATGAAAAACAAAATAGTAAAAGCGATAACAAACTATACAAAAACATTATTGCAAAAGTTATTTACAGCTTACAAAATTCAAAAACTCCAAAGAGTTTTACAGGTTTTAAATCACAAGAAGAAAAATATCAAAGTATCGATTTTATTCCTTATACATATGAACATAATTTTCCACAAAAATTAGATCAAAGTACATTGAAAAACTTACTTGAATTAGGAATAAACAGAGAACAAATAGAGAGAATAACTAATTTAATTGGTAATGGGTTTTTATTGTTAGGAAAAGATAACTCTAAATTTAGTAATAAAACAACGAAAAACTATAAAGAAAGCAACATTGAAAACAAAACTATTGAAGGTTTTCAAAATACAGATTTTTATCTACTTGATTTTGAACAAATGAAAACATCAAATTCTATAAAATGAACTAATAATAAAATTCAAATTTCAAAATTAGATAATTTAGACATTGATAAAATTTCAAGTAAAGATGAATTTTTAGAATTATTAAATCAAAGAGAAAAAAGAACAAAAGAAATCATTAAAGCTTACATTTCTATATTGTTTTATGAATAGAAATAGCGAATATTTGATTTAATCCTTTTAATATTTAATAAATACTAATAAAGTAACAAAAAAATATTAACTAAAAAACAAAAAAATTTTTGTAACAGTTGCTTTTAATAGAGAAATTCATAAATTCTTCTTAATTAAAAATAGTTTTTTAAACTTTTTAATAGTTTTATAATATAAATTGTTTATAATTTATAATAAATTAAAAGAAAAGGAGAAATATGAAAATAGCATTAACAGTAATTTTAGTAATAATTTCATTAGTTATAATGATAGTTTCTCTTTTAATGTCTCCTAACTCTAATGGTTTTTCAGGAGCACTTGTTGGTTCTTCAGATTTAGATTTATTTAAAGTTTCAAAAGAAAGAGGACTTAAAAAAGTACTAAAATGAACAATGTTTTCAATGGGTTTTGTTTTACTTTTAGTTTCTTTAGTCATTAGGTTGTTTTAAAAATGAAAACATTTAATTTAAAAGCAATACAATCATTAGTAACAAATAAATCTTTAACTTTTTTAGAATTAGTAAAAAAAATGCAAATAGATAGAAAATTAAATAAGGAATTTTCTATTTTTTTAAATAAATCAGTGCAAAATAATCATTTGTTTTGTAAGGATCAAAAATACTCTTATAAACATGAATTTAAAAAAATTGTAGGAGAATTTTCTTTAAATTCAAAAGGTTTTGGCTTTATAAAAGTTTCAGAAACCGAAGATTTCTTTGTTCCAAAAGTTTATACTTGCAACTCTTTGGACAAGGATTTGGTTGAAGCAACATGTTTTGAAGAAAAAGATGGGGAAATATGATGTGCAATTAACAAAGTGGTTGAAAGATCAAAAAGTTTTCACTATGGTTACATTAAAAAAAATGGTTCCTTTTTTGATTTTATTTCTTTAGATCCACGTTTAAAAGCAAGATTTAGATGAAAAAATAAATACGCTTTTAGTGAAAATGATTTAGTAAAAGTAAAAATAGTAGATATACAAGGTAATAATTTAGTTATTGACTTGATTAAAAACTATGGTGATTTAAATAAACCTTTTCAAGATATTGAGTTAAGTATAGAAAAAAGCGAAATACCACATATTTTTCCTGAAGATGTTTTATTAGCTGCTAAACTTTTACCACAAACAATTGATAATGAAGATATAAGTGACAGAATTGATTTAAGAAAAGAAATAATAGTGACAATTGATGGTGATGATACTAAAGATTTTGATGATGCTATTAGTGTAAAAAAACTTGAAAATGGAAACTATATTTTAGGAGTTCATATAGCTGATGTAAGTTATTATGTTAAAGAAAATGAAACAATAGATTTAGAAGCAAGAAAAAGAGGAACATCTATTTATTTAGCAGACAGAGTTATTCCAATGTTGCCTTTTGAACTTTCTAACGGTATTTGTTCTTTAAATCCTAATGTTGATAGATTCACTATTACAATGGAATGTGAAATTGATTCCAAAGGAAATAATGTATGAATGAAATTTTATCCATCCATAATTAACTCTTACAAAAGACTAACATACAAAGAAGTTAATGATTTTTATAATAAAAACAAAGAATTTGATAAAAACATTTCTGAGTTATTAACTAATGCTAAAAATTTAACAGAAATTATTCGAAAATATAAGGTAAAACAAGGATTTATAGATTTTGAATTCGAAGAATCAAAAGTAGTTTTAGATAAAAATGGAAAAACTGTTGATATAGTAGTTAGAGAAAGAAATGAAAGTGAAAACATGATAGAAGATTTCATGGTAAGAGCTAACGAAAATGTTGCAGAATTTATGACTAAAAAGAATTTTCCTTTTATTTATAGAATCCATCCAGCACCAGATGTTGAAAAAATAAATGCTTTTAACCATGTTTTAAAACTATTAAATATAAATGTAACTATTCCTTTAACAGAAGAACCGAAGGAATTTGCCAAAGCAATGGAAAAAATTAAAAAAATTAATTTTGATAACTTTATAAAAATTAATTTATTAAGAACTATGCAAAAAGCAATTTATTCAGAAAAAAATGTTGGTCATTTCGGACTTGCTTCAGAATATTATACACACTTCACAAGTCCTATTCGTAGATACCCAGATTTGATAGTTCATAGATTACTTAGAGAACTAGTATTTTTAAAAAATACAGAAAAAATCGAAGCATACAAAAATGAATTACAAGAAATTTCTTTAAAAAATTCTTTAAGTGAACAAAGCGCTATTTCTTTAGAAAGAGAAGTTCTTGGAATAAAAATGGCAGAATTTTATGAAGACAAAATCAATAATAAAGAATTTAAAGCACAAATAGTTTCAGTTAAAAAATTTGGTTTTTTTGTTGAATTAGAAACTGGAGCAAGTGCATTAGTTCACGTTTCCGCTTTACCTGGGGAAGGATTTGAAGTTGATGAAAATGAGTTATTTTTATCTAATCAAAAAATAACATATAAAGTTGGTGATTTTGTAAATATAAAAATAGAATCTGTTTCTAAATTTGAAGGAAAAATAAACGCAATTTTAGCATAGTTTTATACTATGCTTTTATTTTGAAATTTTTGTAAAAAATCCTTTTATACCTATAAATCCTTTATAAAAGTATTTTTTTTAAAAAAAATATAACAGAGATTTAAAAAAATGTAAAATTTATGTTATGAAAAGTAAGGAATTTTGAAAAGTTTTTTTATTTATTATTAAATGTACTTTTATTGGTTTTGGTGGCGGAAATGCACTAATGCCAATAATAAAAAAATATGCAGTTGATCAATATGGATGAATAACTGAAAAAGAATTTAATGATGGAATTGTTGCTGTTAATTTAATTCCTGGGCCAGCGGTTATAGAAATGTTATCTTATATTTCCATAGTAAAACTAGGTAAAATAAAAGGAATGATAGTTACACTTTTAGCAATAATGCCACACGTTATTATGGCAATGCTTCTTTATTTTTTAACAACATTTTTACCTAATAAATATTTATATGTAATTAATGCAGCAGTTATTCCTGTATTAATTGGAACAATAATAGCATTTGCTTATAGATATTTAAAAACAAGTTTTAAAACATTAAGCTTACCAATTTGAATTCCACTTTTTATACTAACATTATCATTTTGTTTGTTTGCTCCAAGTCCTTTTAATATACCAGCAATTCCTTTAGTATTAGTTATTTTTATAGTATTTATAGTTGAATTTATTAGAGTTAAAAAGGGGAAAAAATAATGATTTTAGCTATTTTAGCTTGTTTTTTAGGAGTACTAATAATAGGTTTAATTGTTTTTGGTGGTGGTCAAGTTTTCATACCTATTTTTGAAAATTTTTGAAATTTTTTATCAAATACATTCAATCTAGAAATTACAAAAGATCAAATTGATACAGTTATAACCATTTCTAATTCTACTCCCGGTGTAGTTTCTACCAAATTTGCAGCATTTACTGGTATTTTAGTTTCAAACGGACAATGATGAGGATGAATAATAAGTTTTTTTACATATTTAATTTTTTGTCTTCCTTCTATATTTTTAATGATTTTATCTGTAAAATTAATAAAAAATACAGAAAAAAATAAATATTTATCTAAAGTTATAAAATATTTAAATCCAGTTTTAGCAGGAATTTTATTTGCTCTTGCTATTCAATTATTTATAAGCATTACATTTCCAAATATTTATTTTAATGATACTAATTTAAGATATTTTGGTGTAAAATCAACAGAAAAAAGTTCGTTTTTTAGTGGATGAAGGTTTATAGCATTAATAATTTATTCTATATTTTTTATAATTATTTCTATAGTGTGAAATATAAAGAAAAAACCCGTATTTTTATTAATTTTAATTTCTATAATAACTGCATTTATTGTTTTTGAACCTTGATTGTAAAGGAGAAAAGTGTTAACAAAAGTAAAAAAAGTTACAACTAAACCTGGAGTTTATTTGTGAAAAAATGAAAAAAATGAAATCATATATATAGGTAAAGCTAAGAATTTGAGAAACAGAATGATGCAATACTTTAAAGGTAGCATCAATTCTCGTTATACTTATAAAATGGTAGAAGAAATCAGGGATTTTGAAATCATTGAAACTAATAGCGAAAAAGATTCTTTAATTTTAGAAACCAGATTAATTAATGAAAAAAAACCAAAATATAATATTCTTTTAAAAAATAATAAAAAATATCCTTATTTAGTAGTTAAAAAAGATAAAAAAATCTCTATTTTAAGAGAAAATAACTTTAAAGAAGGAAAGAATTTATATCACTTTGGACCACTTCCACCTAGTTACGGTTTTAGAGAAATTCAAAATCTAATTGAAAAAATGTTTTTATATAAAGATGGACTTAAAATAAAAGAAGATCAATGAAATGAAGAATCTCTAAACTCTACTTTTTTTCAAATAAAAAAGTTATTATCAAACAAAATGTCCTTTTTTATAAAGGAATTAAAAGAGAAATATGAAATTTATAAGTTTGATGATGTAAAGTTAGAATTAGCTTTAGAAATTAAAAAATTTATAGATAAATTAGAGAAAAATCTTAATGAGAAACAGACTATAGAATTAAATATCGAATACGATGTTGATATTTTTGATATTCAAGAAACTGAAAAATTCTTTTTTACTACAATTTTTATTTATCGTGCAGGATCTTTGTTAAGCATTATAGATGATAAATTTGACAAAAATACAGATAAAAACCTTTTTATAGCAAATTTTATTAATGAGTATTATAAAGAAAATATAATTCCTAAAAAAATAGTTTTAGGTGCTAATTTTTCAAATATAGATTTTAATTTAATTAATTTGGATAAAAAAATCCAAATAGCAAAAAAAGGACAATTTAAATTAGCTTGTGAAAATGCAGAATCTCACAATAAAAATAGAATATCTAAAATCGATGAAATTAAAAATCAAAATCAAGATTTTATTATTTTAGAATTAAAAGAGAAATTACAATTACAAAAATTAGAAAATTTTATTATTATTGATAATTCTTTTGAATTAGATAAAGTTCCAGTCACTTCTATTCTTTATTATAATAAGACTGAAAACATTGAAGATCTAAACTTTTTCTATGTTCATAAAAATAGTAAATCAAACTCTGATGTCGATTTTATGAAACAAGGTTTTCAAAAATATTTAGAAAAATTTTCTCATTTAGAACTAGATTTAATTTTAGTTGATGGTTTCCAAAATCAAATTTCAGCAATAGATAAAATTCTATTTAAAAACTCTTTATCTATACAAGTTTTTGGTCTTAAAAAAGATGAACATCATAGAACAAAATACTTAGTAGATTATAAAGATAATCAAATAAATGTAAGTGAATACTTATTTCTTTTTCTTTCTAAAATACAGGAAAAAGTAGACAAAACTGCAAAAAATTACAGAAACGCAATAAAGTTAAAAAAATTCAATTAAAGCTATTTATAGATAAAAATGTATAAGATTTTTATACATTTTCTTTATTTTTTTAATTTTATTTTTTTCTTATGGTATTATTTTTGCAACTCAAGGAGGTAATATGAAAAAGAAAACAAAAATCATATTAGGAGCTTCTACAGGGTTGACATTATCTGTAGCAGTTATAACAATCCCGAGCGTTTTATATGTTCAACAAAACTTAAATAAATCTGATAATAGTAATAACTCACAAAAAACTAAGATTACTAATAATGATCAAAAAGATTTATTAAAAGACAATATTAATTATTTAGCTATTGGAGATTCCATTAGTGCCGGTTTCAATAGTGAATACGGTTTTGAAATTGCAGGAGATTTAAAAAATAATCAAATTGAAGGATTAAGTTTTCCTGCTTTTTTAGCAAATTATATAAACAAATTAAAACCAAATGCAATACACCAGTTTAATAACTATGCTTTATCAGGTACAAGAATAGTAGATTGATTATATTTACTAGATGCACCTAATGCAAACTATAATCTTAAAGCAGAAAAAGGTTATTTTCAATTTCTTTTATCTTGAGATGATGACTCTCTAAATCCATTTAGACATAGAATAAAAGAGGCTTTTGGTGATTTTCAAAAAGAAAATTTAGAAAATTTAAAAAATAAAATAAAGGAATCTAATCTTATAACAATAAGTTTAGGGGCTAATGATTTATTTGGTTCTTTAAATTTTAATAACTTAGAAAAGTTATTTAATAAAGAAACTCAAAAAGAAGCAATTTTTAATTTAAAACAAGATTTAGAAAGAATTTCTAAAGAAAATTATGTAAATTTAAATAAATTAGTCTCTAAAATAAAGGAAATAAACAGTAAAACAGAAATTGTACTTGTTGGTTATCCAATGCCTTTATTGAGACTATTAAATATAATTGATCATTTTTTTAGTTCAATAGCACAGGAAAAAGTTAATTTAAGTAACCAAATTTTAGATTCCATTAATGCAGTCTCTAAAAAAGTAGCAATTGAAACTAAAATTAATTATATTGAAACTTTTGATGAAGATGATTGAAAATCTAATAATGATAAATGAGCAAAATCTATTTTTGATATTCATCCAACAGAATTAGGATATAAAAAAATGGCTCAAGATATTATTTTAAAATTATCTCTAAATGACATAGATAAAAACTATAGTTTAGTTAAGAATTGAGATGAAAACTATATAGATAAAGATAAAAATGCTTTTCATAAAATTTTTGATTTTTCAAAAAATAACGAAGAGATAGTTAAAATAATTTCAAATTCCAAACTATTTAATGATGAGATTTTAGAAAAATCAAATTATCAAACAGAATTAAATAAAGAAAAAAGCAAACTCTTTTCAATGAAAAGAATAGTCTTAAATTGAATTAATGCAAATCACCATTTAACTAATCAAATAATAAATTCGTTTATTTCTAAAATAAAGGAAAAATACGGAATAAATGATGAAATTGTAGAACTTTTTAATGAAAAAACAGAAGAAAATAAAACATTTATATTTAAATTAATGGAAGAGTTTTTAAGAACCGATTTTATAGATGTTGTAATTTTAAAACTACAAAAATATTTTGATGAAAATGATTTAGATTTAAATGGCATAGAAGGTACACAAATAATAACTTCTAAATTGTTATTAGAAGAATTAAAAACAATATTTAAAGATCAAAAATTTATTTTAAGAATTTTAAAACAATTTTTAAAATCTGATTTTGCTATAAAAAATAAGAATAAATTAACTGCATTAACTAATTTTGCAACAACCTTTATTTTAGAAAATCTGGACAAGTTAAACTTAGTAAATTTAAAAGAAAATAAAGCAACAATTTTAACTTTAACAAAGGAAAAATCCTTTATTAAAGTAATTTCAGATATATTAAATGATTTTATTATAAATGAAAATCATTATGATTCAATTAATGATTTTAATTCTTTATTTGTAGTTTATTTAGAAAACCATAAAGAAGAATTCAAAACCAATTTAATAAATTTTATTAAATCCTTAAAAAACAATGAAACCATTTTAAATGTTATATCTAATACTATAGAACAAAAACTAAATTTAGAAAATCCTCAAGAAAACAAGGAAAATATTTTACCTTTTATAACTGATTTAATAGGTTCTGTCGATAAAATTGATTTAGTTTTACAAAATATTGATAAATTAATAGATTCTTTTGTTAAAGGAGAGTTGAGTTTTAATAACTTTTCTTTTGAAAAAGTAATTAGTATTTTGGATTTCAATTCACTAACTGGTGATTTAACTAAATTAGCAGATTTTTTTAAATTAATAGAAACTGGCGATATTTCAATAGAAAATTTTGTTAACTTTTTCAATGTAATAATAGAAAATTCTCCATTTAGCAACACCGAAAACTTAACAAAAGAAAAGAATCTATTCTTTTATTATTTAAATAATATAAATAATGATCCTGACACAAAAAAAAGAACAAGTTTAAGTATAAGTGATATTACTAAATTAAGCGGTGATTCTTTTGTTTCAAAAATTACTTTAATTTCAACAAAAGCATTTGAAAAATATAAAGAGTTTAAAAAGACTCATCCAAATGTTAATGAATTGGACAATCCATATAGAAAATTTCTATATAGATTTTCAGGATTAATTTTATGATATGCATATGAAACTTATGCAAGAGAAAGTTCTTTTCACTATATTATTTACTATTCTTCTTCACCATTCAATATAGAAAAAAGTATATATAATTCCTTAGCAGGAAAGTCAAAAGAGCAACAGACATTAATAACTTCAATATTTGGAAATAGATATTCATCATTTTTTGGTGATTCAGCCAAATCAATTCATAACAACGATTTAATGAAAATGATTTATTATAATACTGAAGCTAACAAGCACAATATTAAATGAAGAGAAAATCTATTTAAATTTATTAAACAAGGAAAACCAGATTTAAACAAATAGTTTGCTTATACAAGTAAAAAAAATAAAAAAATTATTGACTATTTTTAAAATTGTGGTAATATATATACAAGCGACCATAGCAAAGGGGATCACCTGATACCATTCCGAACTCAGTAGTTAAGACCTTTTACGCCGAAGATACCAGAGATGGGAAAATAGGGAGTTGCTGCTTTTTTTTTGCTTTTTTATAGATATAAAGGAGGTTTTATGTCATTTACTCATGAAATAAAAATGGAATTAATTGAAAACAAGATGAAAGAAAAGCAATTTAAAAGCTTCTTAAAAGGTTTAATCTTTACAAATTGTCAATTTAATAATAATGATTTAGAAGTTGTTATAAAAATTAATAGAGCAGATATTTCTATGAAAATAAAGGAAAAATTAGATAAATTTAAGATTAAATTTTATCGTTCAATTAAAAATAAAAACTGAATAATCATTTTAAAAAAAGATATTGATTTAGAATTAGTTATTAATGAACCAGCTTTCTTTTTTGCAGGAGCATTTTTAGGTGGTGGTACTATTTCAGGCATAGATTCTACTTCTTATCATCTTGAAATAAGTTATTTTGAAGAGAAAATAGGTAATTTAATGATTGAAAAATTAAATAACTATGAATTTAATTTTATTTCTAAAAAAAGAAAAAATAAATTTTTTATTTATGAAAAGAAAGTAAATAATATTTTGGACTTTTTAAGTGCAATTAGAGCAAACACTAGTTTTTTAAAATTTTTCAATTTGAAAAATGAAAGAGATATTGAAAATAACGCAAATAGACTTGCTAATTTAGACTTTCATAATCAACAAAGACTTGTAAATGCTTCTCAAAGAGATATAAAAAATTATTTATTTTTAAAAGAAAATAATTTGGTAGATCAACTCACTGATGATCAAGTGATTTTTTTTGAAATAAGAGTAAAATTCCCGTATTTACATTTAAATGAAATAGTGGAAATTTTAAAAGAAGAGCATAATATAATAAAAACTAAAGGTGGCTTAAATCATTGATCGATAAAATTAGCTCAAATCGTGTCTAAATATAAAGCAAAATAATATTTTTATAAAAAAGTCAAAAATAATATATAATAAATTTGTTATATAAACTTAGGAAGGGTATGAAAATGAGCAAATCAAGTTCAATTATTATGTTCTGAAATAACTCAATTGAAATTTATGCAATTGCTTTTTTTCATACCTTTTTTAAGTAAGAGAATAAAATTATTTTAAAAATAATGAATAAAACAAACTCTTACTTTTAAAAAAGTAGGAGTTTTTCTCTTTTATATAATAAAAAATAATAAGGAGATTTTATGCAAGAAAAATCAGTAAGAAAAATTGGCTTATTTGTTTCATTGATGTTGCTTATTGGTTCTGTTGTGGGAATAGGAATATTCTTCAAAAACGCATCAGTAGCTAAAGCAACCGGAAATAATGGATTAGCTTGATTATTGAGTTGAATTATTGGTGGAGTTATTTCACTTGGTGCAGCTCTTAGTTTTTCTGAAATAGGAAGTTTCAGAAAAACTAAATTAACAGGTTTATCTAGTTGAGCTTATAAAATTTATGGTGTAAAAGCAGGGTATGGAGTATCATTTTTATATTCACTTTTTTATTATGGGTTATTAACTAGTGTTTTAGGTATTTTTGGATCAGAAATATTTTTCTTTTTCTTATCAGGAATAACAAGTTTGGAGTTTGGTAAAATTCCATTTTGAGTAATTGTTGTAGTAGGTTTATTATTCTCTGTTCTATTTTTAGCTTTAAATCATTTATCTATTAGAACAAGCGGAATAATACAAACAGTAGTAACATTTACAAAATTTATTCCTTTAATAGTTGCTGTTGTTGTGGGAATTGCGTTTTTTGACACTCATAATTCAGAAGGTGGAGTAAATGCGTTTTTAGATTTTGAAGGGAAAGCACCTTTTGGATTAAAAGGAATGATTGTCGCAATTCCTGCAGTTCTCTTTTCTTATGATGCTTTTTTAGTTGCCGGTTCTGTAAGAAACAAAATGAAAAATGCATCTAAAAATTTACCTTTTGTAATTTTATTTGGAATGACTCTTATAGTTATTTTATATACTTTAATTGCTGTGTCATCCATTTTACATAATAGCGGTATTGTTTGAACAGTTTTAGCAGATACATTACCAAAAACTGTATCTAAATATATTATTCCATCTGTAGTGTTCTTTATTTTAATATCAACTTTTGGAGTAATAAACGGAATAACATTAGCATTTATTAGTGAAACATATAGTGCAATTGACTTAAATTTATTTTTTGGTTCATATGCACTAAAAAGAAAAATAGGTGCTAAAAAAACAGAATTAATATACAATGCAATCATTTTAACTTTTTGAGCTATCTTGATTTTAGTACCTTCAGTGGTTTTAAAAATGGATAGTTGAATAGATGGAGCAACAAATTATCCTACAGTTTTCTTTTTTGGTATATATGGATTTGTAATTGGTTCATATTTAATAAAAAGAAATAAAATTACAGAAACTAAGAAATTAAATAGTTATTTATTTTATACATTTTCTGTAATTTCTGTTGTAGGTATTGCTTTTGTAGAAGTAGTTTATTTATATACAATTTTTTCAGATTTATTTAACCCTGATTTTAAATCTTCATGAGGTTTATTTAGAGACAATGGAAATTTAATATATAAATGAGTTCCTGTTTTAGTTTATTTCTTATTTTTAGGATTCTGTATTGGTTCTTTATATTTAAATATTTTCTTAGAGAAAAAAGTTTTCAAAAGAAATATTTTAGAAGAAATGAAGTTAAAATTACAAGAATATGAAGCAGAAAATTAATCGGTTACAAACCGATTTTTGCTTAATTGTAAGATCAAGTGCACCACTTTAAAGTAAAATTTAAAGTATGGG
>NZ_JBTGVD010000004.1:0-43926 GCF_054343395.1 Mycoplasma sp. CB776 | reverse complement strand
GTCCCATACTTTAAATTTTACTTTAAAGTGGTGCACTTGATCTTACAATTAAGCACACCATAATTTAAATGGTGTTTAATAAGATAATTTCTCAATTTTTACGTTATTTAAAAATTTTTCTGTTAATTTTTTATTTCCTAATCATTGAGAAGCAACAGTCCCCATTGCTGCTGCATTAGCTATACGAAAAGAATTTTCAGCATTCTCTAAGTTTAAAAAATAGTTTGAAACAAACATAGAAATAACTGTGTCTCCCGCTCCTGTGGCGGAAACAACATTTATTTTCTCAATTACTGATGCTTTATAAATTTCTTTTTCTTTAGTTAATAAATATGAACCATTTTTATCCAATGAAACCATAACATTTTGACATCCATTGTTTTGAATTTTTTTCATTATTTCTATTAATTCTTTTTCTGAAGAAATTTTTGTATTGAAATTTCTTTCTAACTCGTCCTTATTAGGTTTAATTAAAAAAGGATTGTATTTAATATATGTTTGCATTTTTTCTGTATCAATGTCTAAAACAAAATTAATTCCTTTTTGATAAATAATTTCAATAATTTCTTCTGTTATAAATTCATTGCTATGTCCCATGATTAAAAGAAGATCATTTTTGGTTATTTTATTTAATTCTTTTTTGAGTTTTCCAACTAAATCATAAGACAAATTAGTTTTAGGTCCATTTAGTTCAAAATCTGTATTTTTTCCGTAAAATTTTATATTTAGTCTTGTTTTTTTAGGGTGATCTATATTTATTAATTTAATATTTTCAGTATTAAAAATTTCTTTAAATTCTTTATAAGTATCTGCATCAAAAAAACTTATTGCTGTATTATCGATATCGTGTCTTTTCAAAATAATTGAAGCATTTATTCCTTTTCCGCCTGGGAAAATGTGTGAATCAATATATCTATTTACTTCTTTTAAATTAAAAGTTGCGTTTTCAATAACCAAATCTTTTGATGGAGAAAGTGTTAAAGTATAAATATTTTTACTCATATTATTTAGCTTGTTTTTTATTTGCAAATTTGTGCATTAAAATTATTGTTAATGCTGATGCAAAAGATCCAAGTAAAATAGCTAAAATTCAAAATACAATACCTAAACCAATTTGCAATCCAAAACTATTAAATAGATGTGTTCTTGCTAAAAAGACAACAAACATTCCACCATGTGGTGCAACAATATTAACACCAAGAAGTGCAGAAACTATACCAGCAACTGCTCCACCCACAATGTTAGCAGGTACTAATATTTTTGGTCTTTGTGAAGTATAAGGAATTGCTCCTTCTGAAATGAATGATAAACCAAAAATTATGTTAGAAATTCTTCCAGCTTCAATTTCTTCTTTAGTTCATAATTTTTTACTAATAAACATTGATAATGAAATTCCTAAAGGAGGAACCATACCAGCCGCCATTACTGCAGCCATAGAAACTGAAGATTGACCATTTACAATTGTTAATGTACCAAAAATGTATGCAGCTTTATTAATTGGTCCACCTAAGTCAATTGCCATCATTGAACCAAGAATTAGTCCTAGTAATCATGCTAAATAAGGTTTATTTTGCATTAATTGTAAAAATAATACTAAACCTAAATTTACATAAATTAATACTATGTTAACAACTCAAAATGCTAAAGCTATAACAATTGTTCCAAATAAAGGAATAAATAAAATATTTTTAATTCCTTGTAAATGTTTTGGAAGTTTTCCAAAAACATATTTAGAAAATACAATTATCATTGCACCTACAAAAAATGCTCCAAGTATTCCACCAACAAAACCTGACCCAGTTCCTAAAAATTTATCAGCATTATTTACTCCTGAGTTAGTAATTGATGGTAACAAGAATGAATATGTATCTGATAATCCTCCACTTGCTATTGTCCCGATCACAAAACCAGGTAATAACCCTTGTCTTCCTACTAAAGCAAAAGAAATATAAGCTGTAAGCACAGGAACCGCTAATCCAAGTGATACTTTACCTATTTTGAAAAATAGATTAGCAACACCGTTATTAAATCCAAATGATGCTAAAAATCCGTTAGATTGAATATCAACACCTAATGCTTTACCTACTATTAAATCGATAATGAATCCAATAGCTAAAATAATTCCACCAAAAACTATAAAAGGTAACATATATGAAATACCAGTTAATAGGGAACGATGCATTTTTTTAGCAAAACCACTAAAACTTAATTCCCCTTCTACGTTTTCAGTTTTATTTCCAGAAGAAACAGATTTAATTTTGGTTCCTTTATTATCTAAAATTTTTTGAATTTGTTCTTCTGGTTTATGTATTGCCTTTTGAGTTGAAATTTCAATAACATTAGAACAGTTGGCAAATTTTTCTTTTTCTATTTCTCTATCAACAGCTAAAATTACACCTTTTGCTTTTTCGATTTCAGCACTTGATAAAGGATTTTTTATTCCATCTGCACCTTGTGTTTCTACCTTTATTGAAAGATTCATTTTTTTAGCCTGTTCAATTAATTTTTGCTCGGCTAAATAAGTATGAGCAATTCCTGTTGGACAAGCGGTTACAGCAACTATATCATATGTTTGATTTAAATTGTTATTATTTGTATTTTTATCATTTTCTTGCTCATATTTTTCAATTAATAACATAAAATCATCTACTGTTTGAATTTTTTCTAAAGATTCAATAAAATCAGGTTTGGTTAAAAATTTTGCTAATTTTGACATTATATCTAAATGAGAATTTTCTCTTTGTTGATTAGAAAAAGCCATAGCAAAAATGTATTTAACAGGTTTTCCATCTATGGAATTTCAATCTAAATTATTAACTCTTGCAAATAATAAAGTTGATTCCTTAATACAATCATCACTCATATGTGGAACTGCAATATAGTCACCTATACCAGTTGAATCTTGTTCTTCTCTTTTTAAAAATAAATTAAAAACAGTTTCTTGATTATCACTGTATTTTTTAGAATAAAGTTCTTTAGAAAAGAAATTTAAAACTTCTTTTTTAGAACTAAATTCTTTATTTAAATAAATAGTATCTTTATTTTTAAATAAATCTTTTATTTTCATAATTTTCCTTTCTTTGTATAATTTGAATTTAATTATACCAAATAAAGAAACATATTATGATATAAAAAAATAATGGTTATATCAAATTATTTTCTATATTTAAAGAATTTTTTATAAAATTTAATACCTATTAACGTGGATGAAGTGGTTAAAAAAGCAAAAATAGGTATTAATCAAAGAAAGTTAAATTTTTTTGATTTATTATTTTTCTGTTCTTTGTTAAAAGTTTCTTTTATGTTTTTAAACTTTTCTTTTGACAAAAAATTTATGACATAAAATCTTGTTTTACCAACCAATTTGTTTTCTTTATTATTTAAATTGGGAATTATTTCAAAATTCAAAATATTACTACCGCTTTTTGATACCAATTTCTCTATTTTTTCTTTATTTTCTATATCTAAAATAAAATAATCACTTTCATAATTAAACAAAAATTCATTAAAATAATCTTTAATATAATTAATTATTTTATTTTTTAACTCAAAATAATTTCCTAATTCAGTCTTTAATTCAGGAATTTTATAATTACTCAAATCAATTAATTTTTGATTTTCTATATTTTCTATTTTTACTTTGAGTGTCGAAAAATTAACTATATTGTCATATTTTCCTTTTATTTTGAAAAAAATGAATTTGTTTCTATGAGCAATTAAAGATAAAATTTTTTCATCAAAATATTCAATTTCTAATTCATTAGGAAAAGAAATATTATTATTAATAAAATAAGTATTTATGTAAGAAATTATTTTATTTTTAATCTCTATTTCATCAATAGATTTTAGTATCAAATCTTCCATTTTTATAGTGCTTAAATCCAAAATTTCCTTTATTTTTCTTGTTTTATTTTCAAAATTGAATATAGTTATTATTTTATTTTCATCACTATGATTAGATTTTATTTTTAAATATATAAAATCTTCTTTATTTCTATTTGCTAAATTAATTATTTCTTCTACTTTTTCAGTTTCGTTTTCAATGAAATAATCTTCATTATAATTAAAATTATTTGAGATATTTTCTGCTAAAAAATTTTTAATTTTTTCTAAAATTTTTTCACTATTTGTTTCATTTCCTAAATTAATACTATTGGATGAAAAATTATTAAACATCTTTTTAACTAATTTAAAATTAGTGTTACTTTTTATTTTATAAACGATACTGGAGTTTTCTTTTTTTATAAAATATTGCTCTTGAAAATGGTGAATAACTTCAAAATTAAAAATTAATTTGTCATCCAGTTTTTCAATAAAATAACTCACTTTGTCTTTATTTTCAAAATTGAACCATTCAGAATTAGCATTTAACTCCTGTTCTAAAGAAAAATTTTTAGATATATATTCTTTATCTATAGAAGGTATAATTTCAGTTTTATCAGCACTATTTAAATGCTCAATTTCTTGTAAATAATCAGTTCTTCAAGAAACAGGAATGTAAAAATATTTATTATTTATAACAAAATCAGAATTGGAAACTTCTTCTTTTATATCAAAACTTATTTTAATAATATTTTTATTAGTTTTTAATTGTTCAATTTTTCATATGGTTTTATCTTTGTTTTCAAAATCCAAAATGTTTTCATTAAAAAAATTTTTGTTGCTTTCAAAGTCTTTTTCATTTATTGACTTAGCTTGAAGTTTAATTCCTTCCTCGTTAATTAAAGGATTTATTTCAATGGTATTTTCTAAAATTGTATTTTGAAAATAACCATTTATGGAACTGCTCACATATTCTTGTCAGTACTTTATTATTTTTTCATAATTTATATTTTTTATAGTTTCTTCATTAAATTTATATTTATTTTTTAAATAAATAGATAAATGTTTTCCATATAATGTATCAAAAAAGTTTGAAATCTTGGAATTTACAAAAATTGAAGTGAAATTGTTATTACTTTTTTTATTGCCAATTAGTGCTATTTTATAATTTGTTAATCCTTTTGGCAATTTTGATGTAAACAATCAAATTCCAGAACTTGAAAAATAATTATTTTCATTTTCGCTTATTTTTATCGGTGTTCCATTATGGTTATTTTCATTATCATCAATCAAATTAAATTCATTATTTTGATTGTAAATTTTAAATCTTTTATTTGATGATGTTGAATCATTTACCTTTAAATTTACCCCTTTTTCTATTACAACAGCTTCAGCAATAAAACCTATTTTTTCAAAATTTTTATTTCTTATTTTTCCTAAACTGTCAATAGGATCTTGAAGAAAAATTGTTTCATAAGGCAATAAATTTGAATTATTGGAATAATCAACTCAAACTAACTGTTTTTTAGTTCCGGTTTCTTTATCTATTAATGGGTCATAAAATGGGTTTTTCTTTTTTGAACCATCGTTATTTAAAATAAAATTATTGTTTGAATCCTTTAAAAAAGGTTCTATTAAATCTCTTTGATTTTTATTATTTGCTGGATCTCAAGCAAATCACCTTAATTTTAAATCTAAATTGTTATTTTCTATTTCAATAATAGCGGTTCATCTGAAGATTTCATTTTTATTTTCTTTATTTATATCACTTTTATCATATTTCACCAAATCTATTTTATAGACCGCATTTGTAGATTCTTTGTAGTTAAAATTTAAGTCATAGAAGAAATCTCTGTTTATTACATCTATCTTTCTATCGTTAATGTAAAGAATTTCATTTTCTTGTGGTAAGGTTTTAAAATTTATTTTAACTGGAGTATTATAAACTCAATGACCACCATAAGTTTCAGTTATATTTTTATCATTTGCTTTTCTAGTTCTTGAATCATTTATCAACTCTAATGAATTATAATTAGTTATATCTAAATATTTACCAGGAACTATAACTAGTCTATCTTTCATAAGTTGACTTCTAAAAATTTCAGTTTCTTTATATTTTATTGTTGTATTTTCAGTTAAATTCAATATATTTTCTGAATTTGTGATTTTATTTCTATATCTTAAAGAAAAATTGATAGTTTCTATATTTGATTTTCTAACTGTTCTATATTGAAGATTGATATCGTTTGCAAACTTTACATCATTATAACTACTTTTAAATTTTCTAATTTTTTCTTCTAAATACTCAATATTTGTTTTTAATGAACTACTTCTTTTTTCTGTATAAAGACCATTAGATGCACCTGTATCTGTATTAATTTCTAAGTAATTATTAGTTAAAAAATTAGAAAAAAATCTATTTTTTATAATATTTAAACTTTTTAAAGTTTCATAATGGTCTACATTCAATAAATCATAATTAATGTGAAAATTAAAAGATAATTTAACTTTAAAATTTGTTAATCTAACATGAATATTATCTATATTATTGCCATTAAATTGTCCATTGGTTAAATAAAATTGTAATTCTACTTTTAAATTATCCATAAAAAAACTTTTTATTTCTTTATTATTTGTTGAAAAACGTTCTTTATATTCGTCAACTTTTTCATTTAACTTGCCAAAAACATACTTACTGATATTCAAACCATTAGAACCACTTGTAGAAAATTGTAAATCAGGAAAATTTTCATTTTGCTTATCTAATCCAAAGTAAAAATATAACTGTTTATGTTGATTATTTAAAATATTATATCTAATATAAGAATTGTGAATTGCAAAAGAACCATCATCATGATTTAAACCATTTGGAGCTAATTTAGATCCTATAAATTCCGTTCTTTGAAAATTAAAATTTTGATATGTTCACCCTTCTAAACCAGAAGCTATATTTATATTAGCTCCATATCATTTGGGATTTAAGTAATTTACTCAACTTCATAATCCAAAACCACCTTTTTTATTTGTGTATTCATGTTGAGCATATTTTCTATTTCAATTATAACTATCATAAAAAACAGTAAATGGTTTTTTATTTGAATTTATTTCATTGAAAGATCTTATTCATTCACTATAAGTTAATAAATCTCTTAAATTAGGTGAAAACTCAAATTCAGTTACAAATCTTTCATTAAAATTATGATTAGTTTTTGAATTATCCCTAATGTTTTGTTCATTCAATTCCATTGATGACATCATAAAAGGTATAAACGGAACAGTTGTTAATAAAAAATTATTAATTTTCATTATTCTCCATATTAATTAGCATATTTTTCTCTATTTCGTTATAATAAACTCTAAAATATACTTTCTTTTTCAAAGAAGATACAAGTAAAGATTCTCCTTTTCTTGCATTTAATAAGAAGTTAGTATCAAATTCATTTATTAAATTAAAATTTTCATTTTTTGAAAAAGGATTAAATAAAGAATTAATTATTTTTATATCGTCACCAGGTAAATTGAATAAGAATTTATATTGAATATTTTTTAATATTCCATTAGTTTTATTTCTCATATTTTCATTTAATGAAAAGTCAGATGGATTTTGTGTAGATAAAATAAGTGAACCTTTAAATTTTCTTATGGTTTTAGCAGTATCAAAAATAAAGTCTAATGTTTGCAAGTTTTTGTGGTCTAAAAATTTATGAACTTCATCAAAAATAACTAAACTTTTTCTTTTATTTTTATAAAAATTATCGTTTATTTTTGTTTGAATTAAATTTAAAATCATAAAGAAAAAAGCATTGGAATTTTCTTTTGTAGAATTTTCTGTAAATGTCTTTACATCTATAATAATAAAATCTGAATTTAAATCCAAATTAGTTTTACCATTATAATTAGATGAATAAATTCCACTATTTTCAAAATTAATTTTTAATCATTCTAGCAATTTTATCCTTTCTTTTTCATATATTTCTTTATAATTTTTATCAAAATTTATTTCCTTAACTTTAATTATTAAATCACTAATTATAGGGAAATTCACTATATCATCTTTTAAATTTAAATTATTATAAATTTCTTTTAACGCTTTTATAAGTATGTATTCTTTTTCTTCTGTTAAATTTGGATATAATATTTTAATTCAATTTATAAAAAATACTATTTGATTTGTTATAGATCTTTCTATATTTTTATAATCTATAACAAACATTTGTAAAGGATTTATAGTTGTTTTTCCTGTACCTAAATCAAGTCAACTAATGGGAAACATATTTTTAAAATTTTGATATTCTCTTTGTGGATCAATTATTATAACTGAACTATTATTTTTGAGATAATTATCTAAAATAATCTTTTTTATTGTAGTAGTTTTACCACTACCAGAAGTACCGAAAAAAATACAATTTGAATTTGTATGATTAAAATTTCTTTTTCAAATATCTCAAATTATAGATTGCTTTTTATTTTTTCCAAGTAGAAACGAATTTTTATCAATATTTTTTTCAAATGTAAACGGTCAAGCATAAGCAATATTTCTTGAAACCATTTCTATATTTTCTTTTAATTGATCATTATTTAAAAAAGAAAAGGTTTTATATGCATCTATTTGTCTAAAATTTAATTTATTCATTATTGATTTCTCCTTTTTTATTGAATTATTTAAAACTAAATTTACATCATTTTTTAATTCACTTAAATTTTTATTAATATTTAAAAAAAGCATTGATGTCTTAAATAACTTATAATTTTCCACATTTAAAAGATAAGATAATTCATCAAGTGCTTCAATATTTTTTAACTCTTTTTTGCTTCTATATTGAGATTTTTTATTAAATGCCATACTGGTAAGCACTTTATTATTAGCAGCGTTTATTATTTTTTCATAATCTTCGGAAGCTATAGGTGATAAATGTCAAATAATTCAAGAATTATTAGAATTGAAAAATGTTTCAGCTCATCCTACATTTAAATTTAATGCTAAATCATTAATGGTGCTAATTTTACCTTGAAAAGAGTTAACAGAAAAATGATTTTTCTTAAAAACTAATTTTTTAGGTTTTAACAAATCAATTAATTTTTCTTTACTATTAATTTCATAAAAATCATTTAAAAGATTTTCAAAAGGATTAAAAAAAGAAAATAAAAATTTTATAACATTTTCTTTATTTAGTGTATTATTAGATATTTCTTGTTTATCAAAAAAGTCTTTAATATATTTTAATTCTTCATTTATACTTTCTTTTTTTGAAGAAAATATAATAAGAAAATATTCATCTTCAAATTCAAAATTCTGAAGGTTTTTTATATCTTCTTTACAATTATCAATATATGAATTTACTTCTTGATTTACAAATTTAAAATCTTTTTCTTCATCAATATTTATAGAAAAATTTATATTTTTTCTTGCTTTTAAAAAAGAAATTTTTTCTTCTCTTGTGTTAAAAAAACTAACAAACTGATCTAAAAAATATTTCTTTTCTTCAGTGTTTCTTGTTCAAATATTCAAACCATCAAATTTTATGACTGATATAAACTTATATTTATTTTCTATTAAATTTTTAAGTTTAATTTGACCATCATCATTTATATCATCTAAATTTACAAAAAAATTTGTGTTTGTTTTTTTAGAACTTTTACTAAAATTCTTATTTTCTGTCCAAAACATTATAATTCTTCATAGAATAACTCAAATTCTTGCATTATGTGATGGAATATAAATTAATAAAGAAGCAAAAAGCAATGATAAAACAAAAATAATAGAAATTGAAATTATTTTTTTATATTTTAAAATATCTGGAACAGAATATCAACCTATAAAAAAAGAAATTATAATTTCAGAAAAAAGAAATATTAAATCAGATAAATAAAAATTTCTTGCTATCAATATTTTATTTTTTTTGATACTTTTAGGTTGAAGCATTTTTTCCTTTCAAATTAGTGGTTATATCGTTATATGTTTTATTCAAATGTATATCATCTAATTGTAGAGATATTTTTTTTGAATTTAGTTCTTCAATGGAAATAAATTTAGTTAACTCTGTTTTATTATTTTTAAGATTTGCATTTTGACTTTTAATTATTTCTTTATTTTTTATAAAATTTTTGATTTCTTTTAAAACACTATTAGTTTCCTTTATATTTTCTTTTATTTTATATTCTTGATTTGTTAAAATTGAAATATATTTTAAAAACTTATTACAAGAAATAGCACCTCCTATTAACAAAATAGTTAAAATAAACATTTTGCTAAAATAATTTAAACTATTAACTTCAGTTATTCATGAATTTATAGAAATAGCATAAAAAGAAAAAATATTCAGAATCACTAAATAAACAAAAATAGAAATAAGTTTTGAAAAGAAACTTCTTTTTCAATATAAAAATTTCTTACCTTCATCCATTAAAATTGTTGAAAAGATAAACGGAGAAATTAAAAATAAAAAGAAATATTGAAATGTTTTATTAGCTAAATTTATACCACTTTTTATAAAAATAATTATTAACGAAATACCTACTATTGCAGGAAAAAATAGCAATTGTGAAGATGAAACAGAAAGATTTTTATAAGTTTCAAAATCAATAACTGAATAAGAATTATTATTTGTCAATTTTGTTCAAATGCTTTCCTGTATATCTTCTGGTTTTAGTGCTAAAAATATATTGTTAGCTATATTAGTTTTACTATTAAAACTTATAATCAAAATATTAAATATACTATTAAATATATTAATAACAATAAAACTTAAAAGTGGAATAAGAAAAACTAATAAAATTGAAGGTATTATATTCTTAAAAAGATTAAGAATTTTCACATTTTTATCGTTTTTCTTTGAGAATGACAATTTAATAATAACAGATATAAAAATTCCTATAAATACAATGCTGTTAATTATCAAAAAAGCACTAAAAACAATAGGTATTTTAATCTCACTATACTTTAATTGCTCTGCAGCTTTGCCAAAAAATAAAAGATTAATTAAAGGCGTGCTTAAAAAATTAAAAACTTGTGTAATTACAGATAAAAATTTAAAAGGTATTGTTATGAAAACAAACCAAAAAAATGAAAAAATAGAATAAAAAATTCTATCAACTACATCTAGCATTATGATATTCCAGAAGCTGCTTTTTTACTTATATCAACTGCAAAATTTACACCAATAGCGAAAATTATGATTATAACTACAAAAATAACTAAAATTATAAAAAAATGTACAATATTAGCTTTTCTTTTTTCACCAATAGAATAAACGATTTTTATACCAGTATAAATCGCTGCAATCATCAATAAAAAACCTACAAGTCCTGCAAATGCAGATAAAACAATATAACCAATTGAACTTGTTTTTTCAGCAATTTCGTTAATTATTACTTCACCACTATCGCTAGCAAATAACTTTAACATTCTTTCTCCTTAAATTCATAGACATCCTTTACAGAAGTTATTAAATTAGCCCCTTGTTTTATTAAACTAGAGTTTCCATCTTCTTCGCTAAAGTCACCAGGAAAACAGTAAACTTCTTTTCCGACATTAAGAAAATTGCTAACCAAATTCATTATTCCACTTTTAGTTTTTGAAGAATAAATTATAAGTGCATCACTCAATGCTGCAACCAGTCTATTTCTGTTTCTCAATTTATTTTTTGAAATATTGACATTATTTGGATATTCAGAAATAATTAAAGTCTTTTCATCCAAATCCACTTTGTTGGCAAAATAAGGATTATTTAACCCATTTGCTGAAATATAAATAGTTTCACCTTGTTTTAGTTTATAAAAATCATTGATTTTCATGTCTAAGTTTTTATAATAACAAGTTACTAATGTATGTCTTTTTATAACCTCTGGTAATGATTGATTAAGAAATTCATCTATTTTTTCATTATGAAAATCACCTGTTAAAGTCATTTTTCATTCTCTTTTTAAAAGTTCTATATTTCCTTCATAAAATATAACAAAAGGTGGATTTGTTAATATTTTAAAAGATTCAGGATATTCTTCATCCATTATAGTAATTGCTTTTATTTCTTTACTTTTGACCAAATCATCTATTTTTTCCAGTTCTTCTTCTGGTACTTTTTCTAATGTTTTTAAAGCATTATAAATTTCCATAAAATTTCCTGAGTATTTTATTGCAAAATAAATTAATATATTATTCATTTTTCCCTCCATTTAAATTTTCTTTTTTTTAATAAAAAATAATAAAAAAAACTAATTTAGGAAAAAAGAGCAATTTTTCATAAATTTATAAGACTAAATAGTATAATTTAGCAATGAAAAACAATAATTGATTTAAAGACAAATTAATAAAAAAGAAAAATAAATTTTTGATAAAAAGACTTTTAAATTTCTTTATTTTAATAATATTAAAAATATCTATAAGACCTAAAACTTGAAAAACTAGAAAAGATGAAGTTAAAACTCTAGTGTCTAGAAGTATTAATAAGTTAGCTTCTGTGGAATTTGCTTTTTTACCACCTGGATTTGCTTTTTATCTTTTTGTTTCCTTTATACCTATTCTTATTATTAGTTTTTCAATTATTTCTTCTATTAATTTTGGTTGATTTTCAAATAATTTAGAAAATCTCAAAGATTTTTTATTAGAACAAATTTTAAATCGTTATATTCCAGGAATTAATAATTCAATTCCAAAAACACTTAATATTTTTTCAAGCACAACTTGAGAAACAACTACTTTTATTTTATTATTAATTTCATCGCTTTGAATTGCGTCATCAGGTTATGCAAAATTTATATCTAGTCAATCTGTTATTTATAATCACAAAAATACGGGAAATATCTTTTTAAATCGTTTAAAAGGAATATTAATTGTAATAATAATTTCAACAATTTTATCTTTATTTTTAAGTGTTTCTTCTTTAATTTTTATTTCATTAAAAAGTAAAATTGAAGAAATTTGATTATATGATTTGTCTTTTTATTTAATTTCAATTATATTTTTATTTATGTTTTTTTATATTACATGATTAATTACTTTAAAAATAAGCCCTGTATTTAAAATTAGCTTTAAACAAATTTTGCCAGGAACTTTTATTAGTGCATTATCTTCAACTTTATTTTCAATTATTTTTGGTTTTCTAGCATCAGCAAAATTTATTAATTATGATAAGTTTGGAACATTAGCTACTTTTTTATATCTTTCTACATTTTGTTTATATATTTCATACTTGTTATATTTTGGAGTTATAATAAACGAAGCATTTTATAAGAGTTTATTTAGTCAAATTACTAAACATAAATATAAATTTCAAAAAACAAAAATATAAAACACAGAAAAATTCTGTGTTTTTGTTTATTTTTTACGTCTAAAAACCTTTTTAGCGTCTGGATCAGGTTTCATAAATTTACATTCAGGAAATGAAGAACATCCAATAAATCTTTGACCGTTTTTCTTATTATAACGATAAATTAAAGGTGCTTCATTCTCAGGACAATTTTCCCCTGTATATTCCAGTGGAATTTGCACTTTTTTATTATTTTGTTCTGAATCAGCCATTTTTTCTTGAAAATCATTTCAGAAAGTATTCATAAAAGATTTGTAATCTTCTTTACCTTCTGCAATTTCATTTAATTCTTCTTCAATAGAAGAAGTGTATTTTTCTTGAATAATTTTAGGAACTGAATCTTTTAAAACTTCTAAAGCAGCATAACCAAAATCCGTAGGTATTAATGCATTATTTTTAGATTCAACATAAAATCTATCTTTTAAAACAGAAACTGTTGATGAAAAGGTGGATGGTCTTCCTACTTTAATTTCATCCATAGCTTCAATTAAAGAACCTTCATTATATCTGCTTGGTGGGTTTGTTTGATTTTCAGAAGGAATGTATTCGTTAACTTTTACAATTTCACCTTTCTTAAAATCAGGGATAAAATCATCTTTATCACGACCTATTAAAGAAAAATATCCATCAAAAACTACTTTGGAAGAACTTAATTTAAATCAGTGTCCGTTATTTTCGAATTCATAACGAACGATTTCTCTAATAGGTGTTTCCATAACAGCTTGTAAAGAAATGTTATAAATTAAATTATAAATTTTATATTGTGAATCATTTAAATTAAATTTAACTTTAGCCATATCAGGTGTTAATGTTCAATCTGTAGGTCTAATGGCTTCGTGGGCATCTTGATCTCCAGAAATCCCTTTTACAGTATTAGAAACATAGTTTTTTCCGTATTTTTTCTCTACATAACTTTTAGCGTTATTTATAAATGTTTGACTTAATCTAGTTGAATCTGTTCTTGGATAAGAAATTAATCCACCACTTTCATCAATACCTTCATAAAGTTCTTGTAAAACTTTTGTTACTAACTTAGAAGACATACCTGCTTTTTTAAACAAAGTAGATTGTTTTAAAGGTGTAATTTTAGCATCTGCTTTTCTTGTTATTTTTATATTTTTAACAACTAAATCACCTTTTAATTCTGACATTATTTTATTAATGTTAAAATTACTAATTCATTCAGAATTTTCAAATTCTTTCTTGTCCTTATAAAAGAAACTAAACTCTAAATTATTATCTGATGTTGCTTTTATTGTGTGGTATTTAGTTGGAATAAATTTTTTGATTTCTTCTTCACGATCTACAACTAATTTAAGTGCAATGGATTGAACTCTTCCTGCTGAAGGGTTTGTTCTTGCATTTTGAATTTTTCTTGTTAATAAGTTGGATAATCTAAAACCAATTATTCTATCGAGCATTCTTCTTGATTTTTGTGAATTAATTAAATTTTGATCAATCATTAAAGGTTTATTAATAGCGTTTTTTATAGCTTCTTCTGTGATTTCATTATATTTAATTCTTTGATATTTATTTTCAATATTCAATGCTTCAACTAAATTATATCCAATCGCTTCTCCTTCACGATCCGGGTCAGTTGCGATTAAAACTTCATCAGATTCTTTTGCAGCTTTTTTCAATTCTTTAATAATAGTTTTTTTCTTTATATCTTCTTTATAAATAGGTTCTCAATTTTCAAAATCGATTCCTAAACCGTAAATACCGCTTGTTTTCATTTCAAAAATATGTCCATTACAAGCCATAACTTGATAATCAGTTCCTAAATATTTTTGAATTGTTTTAATTTTATTTGGTGACTCAACAATTACTATTTTTTTCATATTATTTAATTATATAAGAATATTTACATATCATCAAAACTTTTTTCATCAAAAACTCCAATATATGGTAAATTTCTCATTTTTTCCTTTACATCCAATCCAAAACCAACTAAAAATTCATTAGGGACTTCAATACCGAATTTATCTGGATTATAATTTGTTTGTCTTCCGCTTGGTTTATTCAATAAAGTTAAAACTCTTAAACTTTTTGGTTTTTTAGCTTTTAATAATTCCACAACTTTTTCAATTGTTATCCCTGAATCAATGATATCTTCTGTAATTAGAACATCTTTCCCAACAATATCATGAGCTAAATCCATAATTATTTTTACAGATCCAGTTGATTGTTGCCCACCTGCATATGAAGATAAAGTCATAAAATCAATAATATGATCAACTTTTATATCTTTAATTAATTGAGCAAGAAAAGGTAATGAACCTTTTAGTAAACCTATAATAACTAAATCCTTGGACTCTTTATATGTTTCATTAACTCAGTTAGCTAATTCCTTTATTGTTTTTTCAAGATGTTCTCTTGTGTATAACACTTTTTTTATTCTTTTGTCAATTTCCATTTTATTTATAAAATCCTTTTTTTAAATTTATTAATAAAAAATTAGGAAATATTTTTGTCCTAATTTTTTAAAATATTATTTTTTTGTTGCTTCAGCTACTTGTGCAGCTACTTCAGCAGCAAAATCAGTTTCTTGTTTTTCAATACCTTCCCCAACTTCAAAACGAACTATTTCTAGTAAAGAAGATTTTTTAGAATCTAAATATGATTTAACTTTAAAACTGCTGTCCATTACAAATTCTTGTAATTCTAAAACAATTTTAGCAAGTTCTTTTTCAACTTTACCATTAATCATCATTTGTTTAATGTTCTCTGGTTTTTTAGAATTTTTTGGATCATTTTCAATTTCTAAAGTAAATTCTTTAGTTAATTTATCAACTTCAGAACTTGGAACTTGTGAAACAAGAGCATACTCTGGATTCATAGCAGCAACGTGCATTGAAACATTTTTAGCAGCTTCTTCATTTTCTCCGTTAATTAAAACTAATGATGCAACTCTTCCGTTTGTATGAATGTATGAACCAATTCTTTGTGATTCAGATGCAGATAATTTTTTAGCTCTTCTAAAAGCAATTTTTTCACCAATTGTTGCAGTTGCATCAACACATAACTCTTCAATTGTTTTTCCGTTTTCATCTTTTAAATGAGTTGCTTCTTCATTAGAAGAAAAATCCCCTTTTAAAAGCACTTGACCTATTTTATTAACTAAATCAATAAATTGCTTATTTTGTGCAACAAAGTCTGTTTCTGAATTTACTTCAAAAACTACAGCAGCTTTTCCATTTGTTGCTACTGATACTAAACCTTCTGCAGCAATTCTTCCTGCTTTTTTAGCTGCTTTAGCTTTTCCGTTTTCTTGTAATCATAAAATTGCTTTTTCAACACTTCAACTTGAAGCTTCTAAAGCTTTTTTACAATCCACCATAGGAGCATCTGTTCTTTCTCTTAACTCTTTTATAAGAGCCATTGTATTAACTTTTTCCATTATTTACTCCTTTTCAACTTTTTCTACTTTATTTGCATTTTCTTTGAAGTTATTTCTTCTTTGAAATTCTCTTTTTTCTTTTTCTGGATCTTCAGGTAAAATAACTTTTTCATCTTCTTGATATGCAAATAATTGTTTTCCATTTTTAGCAGCAACAATAGCATCTGCTAAAATTGTTAAAATTAATGTAATTGATTTTACAGAATCGTCGTTTGCAGGAATTCCAAAATCTACTCATTCTGGATCTGCGTCTGTATCTAAAATACCAATAACTTTAATTCCTTTTCTTTTTGCTTCTTTAATAGCAATTAAATCATTTTTAGGATCAGCAATAATCATTACATCTGGAAGTCTTTTCATCTCCCTAATCCCTTGAAGATTTTTGTGTAATTTTTGAAGTTCTTTAGTTTTTAAAACTCCTTCTTTTTTAGTGTAACCTTCAAAGTTAGTTTCTGCTAATTTTTCTAAGTCTTCCATTTGTCTAACTCTTGAAAAAATAGTTCTATTATTTGTAATAGTTCCACCTAATCATCTTTCAGAAACATAAATTGAATTTGTTCTTAAAGCTTGCTCTTCAACTGCTTTTTTAGCTTGTCTTTTTGTTCCAACAAAAATAAATGAAGCTCCTTTTTGTGCTGCTTTATAAACTAATTTGTAAGCAAATTCTAAAGCTCTTTGAGTTTTTAAGATATCAATAATATGTGTTCCTAATTTTTTTGTATGAATGTATGGTTTCATTTTAGGATTTCATTGTGAAGCTTTGTGACCAAAATAAGTTCCAGCTTCTAATAATTTTTGTTTTGAAACAATTTCTCTTTCATTTGATTGAGAATGTGTTTCTTTTGCATTGTGATGCATTTCTTTTTTTTCTGACATTTTTTCCTCTTTTTATTTGTTATTCTTCCTATAATTTCGAACATTTGGCACTTTTCTCAAGCACACCCAAATGAATTCATTATAGTGCTTTTTTATTTTTTAAATTTTATATATTAAATTTTACCAAATTTTTTCAATATAAAAAGAAAGAAGTTAAATTAAGTTTCTTTCTTTTGTTTATTTTCCTTTATTTACTCATGATTCAATATTATCTAGCACTACTTTATAAATCATTGAAGCACATTCTAGCCTATTTAAGTGAGTTTTAACATCATTAAACGCCACTAAATTTCCTATTTTTTCTAAATTATCAACATTTTTCTTTTGATTTATTAAACTTTTATAAATTTCGATGATTTCTTTAATTTCTATAATTGTTTTGTTTTTTATAATGTCAAGAAAAATATCTGCTGAAGATAAAAAAACTGCACAGCCTATACCTTTAAATTTAGCATCTATTACTGTATTTTCTTGTAAATTAAGTGCTAATCAAATTTCATCAACACAATTAGAACTATGTAAATAATTATTATTTCAGTTTGGTAATTCTGCAACTTTATTTTTTGCATTAGAGTAATGATCCATTATTAATTTTCTTTTTTGATTTGCGTCCATTTTATATAAAACTTAAAAAGTCTCCTCCTTCTTTTAGTGCTTGTACTAATTTATCTACATCTGTTTTATCATTATAAAAAGCTACAGAAATTCTTACATAATTATTTTCATTTTCTACTTCAGAAAGAAGTTTTGAACAAAAATTTCCGCTTCTAACATATATATCTTTATGACCTAAATAAGAAGCTATATCTTGTGGTGCATATTGTTTTATGTTAAATAAAGTTATAAAATCACCCCTTTTAGATGATATATTTATACCTTCAATTGTTGATAATTGGTCATATAAATAATTAGCTACTTCTAAATTTAAATTATGAATTTTTTCAATTGAAACTTCGTTAATTAAATCAATTGCTTTATCTAATTGTCAAATTGCCGCTAAATTCATAGTTCCTGGTTCAAAAGCACTAATTCCGCTTTTTCGAGTTCAATTATTAGATTTATCTATTTTTTCAACTGCTCCACCACCAAAAATAACAGGGTTAATTTTATTTAAAATTTTACTTTTTATTGCTAAAACTCCTAAACCTGTAGGTCCATACATTTTATTTGCACTAAAAACTACTATATCTGAATTTTTAAAAGAAACTTTGTCATGAGCAATTGCTTGAGCAGCATCATTGAACACTATTGCTTTTACTTCTTTTGCTTTTTTATAAATTTCAGTAGAATTAAAATTTTGGTTTATGTTATTTGTAACTTGAGAATAGCAAATAATTTTAGTATTTTTATTAATATCTTCTAAAAGGTTTTTTGAATATTTTACTTTTAAATTTAACTCTTTAGCTATTTCAATTCATGGAACTATATTAGAAGAGTGATTATAAAATGATAAAAGAATTTCATCATTTGCTTTTAAAAATTGTTTAGACATTAAAGCAAATACATTAATCGATTCAGTTGTTCCTGAAGTAAAAATAATTTCATCTTTTTTAGCATCTATGAGTTTGGCGATTTTTTTTCTAACAGTTTCCACTTTTTTTAACACCTGGATTCCTATTTTTGAATCTGATGTTCTAGTGCTTATTGAGTAATTTGAGTAAAAATCTACACCCGCTTCTATTACTGATAAAGGTTTTTGAGACAAAGCTGCATTATCAAAATATGTTATTTTTGATAACATAGGAAATAATTTTTTGTAGTTATTCATATTGACTCCTTTTAAATAAAGTTATATATTCTATATTTTTAGATTTATTGCCTAAAATTGGCGATTTGAAAATTTTTATAAGTTCAAAACCATTATCTTTTCCGTATTCAACAACTCTATTTATTAAAAATTGATGATACTTTTCGTCAACATAACCACCTTTTTCCACATATTTACTACTTGCTTCAAATTGTGGTTTTATCAATAACATAATATCTGTATTTAATGTCACGATTTCTTTTATTACCTTAAACACTTCTTTTAAACTTATAAAAGAAACATCACAAACTATGATATCCATTTTTTCTTTAAAAAGTTCAAATGAAATTGACTTTAAATTTGTCTTTTCTAAAGGAATTACCTTTGTATTCGTTCTTAATGAGTAGTCAAGTTGGTTTGTTCCAGAATCCAATGAATAAACTTTTTTTGCACCATGTTTTAAACTAACTTCTGTAAATCCACCAGTTGAAGAACCAATATCTAAAACTGTTTTATCTTGAAAATTTAAATTAAAAAGTTTAATAGCTTCTAGCAATTTATAAGCCCCTCTAGAAACTCATTCTTTTTTTTCTTCAAAAACTTCTACTTTATCTTTTTCAAAAGAAATTTTAGTACTTGGAATAAAAATAATTTCACCATTAACTTTGACTTTACCCATCCTAATAAGAGTTTCAGCGTTTTTAAGATTTTTTTGTTCTAAAAGTTGTAAAAGAGTTAATTTAGACATTTTTATTTTGCTACCTCTAAAATTTTAGTTATATAATAGTTAAAATTGCAAGTCGACTCCATTAATTCATTTGCAAAAAAATTAAATTTTTTTCTACTTTCTTTTTCAAACTCAAAAATATTATTATGATTCATTTTTACGCGAAAATAAAGGAAATTAGACAAATAAGTAGAAATTTTTTTATTATCTATTTTACTTAAAACTTCATCTGTATTAAGTATTTGTTGTGATATCCATATAAAAGATTCTGAATTAAACTTTTTAATCAATGAAATTTCTTGTTCATAAATCTCTTTTATATCAATTTTTAAATTAAATATTAAAGCTAACTTTGTAATTAAAAAATACATTTTTTTATTACTAAAAATGTATTTATATTCTTTTTCATAATTATTTTTTTTAATTAAAGAATTAATTTTTTTCAATTTTAAATTGTTTTTCATATTCTTTACTTACTTTATCTAAAATAGCATTCACAAATTTATAATCTGTATCTTCTTCTAAAGTAAAATCCTTTGTTATTTCTACGAATTCATTAATTACTATTCTTTTATCCAAATACATTAATTCAAAAGCACCCATCAATAAAATTGCTCTAATTAAAGGTTTTACATTATTTCATAATACATTTTCTTTAAAAAATGAACTAATAATTTTTTTATGGAAAAAATACTGTTTTTCTATTAATTCTAATGTTTGTATTTGTTGCTTATTTAAATCTTTACTCTCAAAAATTCGATTACTTTCAATTACAAGATCTTGTAACTCATAAGAATAAATTACAGAAATTAACTCAATTCTATATTGCTTTCTTGTTTTTTTATTAGATATTGATTTCATTTTTACTCTTCTTCAGAAAGAACAGATAAATCCATATTATGAAATACTTCTTGAATATCATCATCGTCTTCAAATTTTTCAATATGTTCTAATAATTTTTTTGTTTTTTCTTCATCTAATTGAACTTCTTGATTTGGAATATAAGTTACTTCCGCAGTTTTATATTCAAAATTATATTGTTTATCTAATGCTGTTTTTAAGCTTAAAAAATTTGATGGTTCACAATAAATTTCATAATATTCATTTTCTGATTTAAAGTCTTCTGCTCCATTTTCTAAGGCAAATAACATCAATTCTTCTTCATTTGCAAGATTTTTTTCAATTTCTAAAACACCTTTTTGATCAAAAACATAAGGAATAGAACCTTGTTTTCCTACTTGCCCTCCTGCTTTTTTAAACAGAGCTTGAATATTTGCTGTAATACGGTTCATATTATCTGTTAAACAAATAACTAAAAATGTTACACCACCAGCTAAAGTTCCTGAATAAATAACTTCTTTAAAATCAATCCCTTCTTTTGAAGCTCCTGTTGCTTTTGCTATTGCCTTTTCAATATTTGCTTTAGGCATTGATTTTGCTCTTGCTTTAGAAACTACTAATCTTAAAGCTGGATTTGTATCTATATCTCCACCACCTTTAGCTGCAGCAACCATTATTTCTTTTGAAAATTTAGCAAAAATTTTTCCTCTTATTGCATCTTGAGCACCTTTTCTATGTTTAATGTTAGCTCATTTTGAATGTCCAGCCATTTTATCTCCTTATTTTATTGAATTAAATATGTATGTAATAATTTATTTTAAATTATAATAAATTTTTTGATTTTTATTATGGTTTTTTATATAAAAATTAAAAAAATCTATTTTTTTATATTTATATAGTTATTTTAAATTTTATTTTTAAAAATTACTGTAAAAAGTTTTATAATTTTATTGTATAGATATTAAAGAAAGAGGTAAATATGTATCAATATAAAGCCATTTTAAAATCTACAAAAGAAGTAATTGCTCAAGGACATTCACTGGAAGATATAGAAAAAGATATTGTTCATTTTATAAGAGAGCAAAAAAAAGGAATTCATACTAATAGTAATGTTCCTATTGAAATTTATCATATTCAAAGAAATAAAACAGATGGAATTGATTTATCTAAAGAAAAATTAGTAAAAACTATATAAAATTCATAAATATAAATAGGATTTAGTCCTATTTTTTATACTTTAAATTAAAAAACTTCAAAAAAATGGATTTTTTTCTTTTTAAAGTTCATTTTTTAATTTTTTTATTTTTTAAGTGTTATAATGATTTTGTTATGAATGAATTAAAAATTAAAAAAACTTTTAATGAAATTTTCAGTTGAAAATCTCATTATGATGAAGAAAACAGCCTATCTTGCGGTTATAAAAAACAATACTATCATTTTTTAAGTTATGATTCAAAAACAAATACAATTTATTATAGAGTTAGTGATAGTAATAATCCTGAAGACAACAATGCTTTTTATTATGATACAAGCATTAAATATGAAAAAATGCTTGAAATAAAAAAATAAAAAATGGTGGAGATGCCGGGAGTTGAACCCGGGTCCACACATAAGCTTTATTAAAAGTTTACAGTTTATTTAGTTTTTATAATAAATTAGTCTAAAACTAACAAAAAGAATCTAATTTATTTAACTATAAATTTCTTTAGATTTTAGTTAAATCTATCTAAATATCCTTTTAAAAAACTTAAAAAATAAAATCAAAGGAAAATCTTATTTTTTAACTAATTTTTAATTAAGCAAAAATTAGATTTGAATTTGTAGAAGCTAACATGTTAAATGTTACTTCTGATTTTTTATTTTCTTTTCCATTTAGAAAAGCCTAGAAGTAATTATAGTCTACTACACTACTGAGTTTTAATATTACTTATATATGTCGAAGCCAGTACACCCCCATACATAATTATTCTATCACATAAATAAAAAATATCTTAGGGAAAATCCAAGATATTTAATTATTTTAGTTTTGAAGCTCATTTTAGAAATTTTTTTACATTTGGAAAATCTTTTTTAAAATGTATATCATAAATAATTTCATCAATAAATGGTAAATAAAAATTGTCATTTCTTGATTTATACTGAATTTCAATTTGACTAAAAATTTCTTTAAAATCATTTATAGTTTTTGGTTTAGATAAATGTTTGATGAAATCTCTATAAAAATTTTCTGTTTTTAAATCCATTTTAAAAAATATTAAATAATTTGGATTTTGCTTTTTCTGTGGTAATTTTTCATATTCATCAATAAAAATGAATTCTTTTCTAAAAATTTTCTTTTTAGTAAAAATTATTTCATTGAAGATAACGATTCTTCTTGTATATTGTATTAAACTATAAATAAAAATAAATATCAAAATTTCTAAAATCAAAGTTAATGAAAAAATAACTATAAATGATATTCATATAACTTCTCAAGTAAATGAAAAGTAAAAACTATCTTCAACTTCTAAAACCTTTAAAATTGCAGAAAAAATAATCAAAAACAAAAAATACCAAAGGGGAAGTAATCCAATATATGACCGTGTATTATAACGATTAAATTTAAAGTAAATATTTTTTTCTATTTTTTCTTTATTTGTAACTAAAGTTTTAAGAGAAAAATAATTATCTTGTATTAATTTTCTAATTTTAGCACAATATTTTCTTATTAAAATAGGATATACAAATAACAATATTGAAAAAGTAACAACAAAAAAGATAATAACTAAAGGGATTAAAACATATAGTTCCATATTAACCTAAATTATCTATTTTAATTTTGTTTTTTCTATTACTGATTATAAATATTGCTCTAAAGTTGCTAAAATTAGATAATAATTTTAAACTTTTTTTCATTTTTCTCCTTTTTTATATGTATAGGGCTAAAAAAATACCCTAAAAAGGGTATTCTAGATTTGTTTTTTTAATAATGTGCATTTACTATATTGTAATAACTTTTTGGTTATTACATATTAATTATAATACTATTTTTACATTTTTCAAGAAAAAAAGTAAAAAAGTGCATAAAAACTCTTATTTTAAAACAAAAAAATGAATTAATTCATAAAATTTAGATAATAAATATTATGAATTTTTCATTGGTTGTGGTGCATTTGTTGAATCTTGGTGTTGGTCACCACTCATCATTGAATTATCTGATGTTGTTTTATTTTTTTCCATACTATTAGAATCAGAATGCATCATATCATTTGAAGTATTAGGATTTTGTTTTGATGTTGATTTATCGCTAGAATCTTTCATCATCATATTTGATTTATCCATTGAATGCATTGTTTCTGTTGAATTTGATTTTCTTGTAGAGGTTCCTTTTATTGCTTCAAATGTATCTTTGCTTTCAACTACAAATTCTGGTTTAAATACTATTCTTTCAGTCCCATCTTTCGCAAAGAAAATAAATGTATAGAATTTTCCTTCTGTTAGTTTATTGTCTCCAGTTCATGAAAATTCTAAAGCATTTTCATTAACTACGTCTGCATTAGCTTTTGCCATAGCCATAGCTTTTTTAACTATTGGTTTTCCATTAGCATCTTTTACTAAAGTATTGTCATGTAATGAAGTTACTTCTGTTGCAAATGCTAATCATTCTCCTTTAACACCTTGTACTGGTGTGTTATGTAATTTAAAAGTAAATATACCATTTGCATCTAATACGTTTTCACTTCTAACTGCTGGAAATTCTAATTGTCTTTCTTTTACAGTTCCTGTTGTAAGTTTAGTTACTCCATATTCTGGTACAGTAAAGTCAATTGATAAATTAGTAATTGTTTTAATGGAAGTTGCAGGGAAAATGTCTTTATTGTCTTTAATAAAATCATTTTTGAAAGTTATTTTTTCTGTGCCGTCATTTTTTCAAAAAATGAATGTATAGAATTTTCCTTCTGTAAGTTTATTGTCACCAGTTCATGAAAATACTAATGGAAAATCTTTGGAAGCATCTACTTCTTTTGCCATCGCCATAGCTTTTTTAACTACTGGTTTTCCTTTTGTGTCTTTTACAAGAGTGTTATCAGTTAATGATTTTACTTCTGTTGCAAAAGCTGTTCACTCACCTGAAACTCCTTGTACTGGTGTGTTATGTAAGTGGAATGAGAAAACTCCGTTTTCATCCATTCTATTTTCTCCTCTTGCAGCAGGAAATTCTAATACTCTTTCTTTTACTTGGTTTGCTTTAGCAATTCCATAGGTTGTATAATCTAATGATTGATTAGTTTCGTTAGTAGTTTTAGCAGGATTAGAACATGAAACAACTGCAAAAACAGTTGTTAGTGTTGGTAAACCTAATAATAAAACTGATTTAAATCTTTTTTTCATAATTTCTCCTTTATATTTAAAGTTTTTTAAAATAGATCTAAAAATCTATTTGAATTATTATAGGTCTGTTGGAAGAAATTGATAACAAAACCCTATTTCTTATAATAAAATTCTTGTTTTTTAAAATTTTTTGCTATTTCTAGATAAATTATTTGACTTTTTTGCAAAAAGTAGTATTATACGCCCATTTCATTTGAACTGAATTAAATAAAAAACATTTTGTAATTAAACAAAATGTTATTTTATTGTAATTTTAGTCTTTAAAGTAATTAATTGGGTCTTGAATATCATATTTAGATTTTGCTTCATATTTAGAGTTTGTTCCTGCTGGAATTTTATGTCCTACAATAATATTTTCTTTTAATCCTTCTAATTTATCAATTTGTGAAGAAATTGAAGCGTGAACTAAAATTTTTGAAGTTTCTTGATATGAAGCGGCAGCTAAGAATGAATCAGATAATAGTGGAGTTTGTTTTGCTCCTTTAATTACAATTTTACCAAATGCAGGTTTTTTTCCTTGAGATAGTAATTCTCCATTAACTTCTTGATATTCAAAAATATCAACTAAAGATCCAACAAATAAGTTTGAATCTCCTGCATCAGTAATTAAAATTTTAGAAAGCATTTGACGAATAATAATTTCTATATATTTATCACTAATGGAAATTCCTTGCATTCTATATAGTCTTTGTACTTCTTTTAATAAATAATTTTGTACTTTACGAGCATCAGTGTAGTTTAGTAACTCTTTTAAAATAATAGGACCTTCTGTAATTTTTTGTCCTGGAGTAATAGAATCACCAACTTGTACTCTTAATTTTCTATTTACAGGGACATGGAATACTTTTTCTAATTCTTCACCATCTTTATTTATATAAGCAACTTTTACTAACTTATCATCTGTTTGATTTCTTTCTTTATCCATTAATTGATCAATAGATTTTACATAACCTTTAACTGGAGAAATTTGTGCTGGTTTTCCTCATGGACGTTCAAAAGCATCGATTAATTCAATCAATCTAGCAAAACCTCCTGTAATATCTTCAACCCCAGCAACCCCTCCTGTATGGAATGTACGCATTGTTAACTGTGTACCAGGTTCACCGATTGATTGAGCAGCAATAATCCCTACAGCTTCTCCGATTGCAACAATTCTATTGGTTGCAAGATCTTTTCCGTAACATTTTTTACATACACCATTTCTAGTGTGACAACTTAAAATAGAACGGATATCTACTTCTTTTATGTTAGCATCAATAATTTTTTGTGCAATTTCAGGAGTAATAAATTTATTATCTTCGATTATGATTTCGCCTGTTTCTGGGTGAATTACAGGTGAGTTAGTATATCTTCCTTCAATTCTTTCGTATAAAGAAACAATTGTAGAATTGGTTTTAGTATCGATGATTTCTTTTACTAAAAACCCAAAGTCTGAACCACAATCTTTTTGAGTTACTACAATATTTTGTGCAACATCAACTAAACGACGAGTTAAGTAACCTGATTTAGCTGTGTTAAGAGCAGTATCGGTTCCCCCTTTTCTAGCACCGTGAGTTGAAGAATAAAATTCATAAGAAGTTAATCCTTCAAGGAAAGAACTTTTAACTGGAACTTCAACAGTAGAACGTACCACACGCTCATTTTCAGCATCGGCTTTTAATGTTTTAACGTTATTAGCCATCAATCCACGCATTCCAGCTAATTGAACGAAGTTAGAAATATTTCCCCTTGCTCCTGATTTCATCATCATAAAAATAGGGTTATTTGGTTCTTGTAAAGTTACTGTATTTAAGTCTTTTTGAATTTCATCTTTAATTTTGGTTCATTTTTCAATGGTTAAAATATATCTTTCATCATCGGTTAACATTCCCATTCTAAAGTATTTATTAAGTTTAGCAGTGTGTTCTTCACCTTGTTTAATAAATTCATCTTTTCTTGGAGCTAATTTAATATCTCCAATGGAAATTGAAGTACCTGAAAGCATTGAATATGTGAAACCTAAATCTTTAATTTTATCTAGAATTTCAGCAACTAAATTTGTATATTTAAATCAAATTTTTTCCAATAATTCTGCTTTTTCTTCTTTTTCTAACTCTCTATCAATGTTATTGTTTCTGTATTTAACTCTTTTATATATGTTTTCAAATTCTTCAATTGTAAATTTAGTTAAATTGGAAGCATGTTTGCTAGAAATTATTTCATTTTTGTAATCAATTAATTCTGAATAATATTGAAAAACATCTTTATAATTTTCATAATTTATTTTTTTAACAACAGAAGCTACATCTTCCATTGAAACCACGATATCAAAATTGTCATAAGTTTGTCTTATTATTTTAGCAATATGTTTTTTGTTTAGTGGTTCATTTAATGGTAATGCTTTAATAAATTCAGGAATGTTTCCATGTTTTTTAATAACATATTTTTCTAATTGTTTTTGTTGATCTGCATATAAATTATCTACATTTGTGTCAAAAACAAATGGGAAATTATCTGGAAAAGCATTGTTAAAAATAAATTTACCAACTGTAGAAACTACGTATCCTTGAACTGAAGTTTCTAAAGTTTTTTTAACTTTTTCAAAAGGTAAAGCAACTCTTGCGTGTAATGAAACAACACCAACTTCGTGAGCTCTCATCATTTCATCGTAATCTGCAAAATATCTTCCTTCTCCTTTTCTACCGCTTTCTTCTTGTTCTTCTTTAGTTAAATAGTATAAACCAAGAATCATATCTTGTGAAGGGTTAACAATAGGTTCACCATCTTTAGGTCCAAGAATGTTTTTATTTGCAAACATTAATTCTCTAGATTCTCTAATTGCTTCAGGAGAAATAGGAACGTGAACAGCCATTTGATCACCATCAAAGTCAGCATTGAACCCTGCTGTTACAAGCGGATGCAATTTAATAGCACGCCCTCTAACTAAAATCGGTTCAAAAGCTCTAATTGATAAACGGTGTAATGAAGGAGCACGGTTTAAAAGAACTAATTTTCCTTTAATAACTTCATCAACGTGTGGTCAAATGATTGGATTTAATTCTTCAATCATTTTTCTAGCACTTTTAATTGAAGAAGCTAATTCACGCTCAGTTAATCTTTTGATAATTCATGGTTCAAATAGTTTTGCAACCATTTCCCGTGGAATACCAACTTGGTTCATTTTTAGATTTGGACCAACAACGATAACACTACGCCCTGAATAATCAACCCTTTTTCCAAGTAAATTTTGTCTAAATCTCCCTTTTTTACCTGTTAAAGCGTCAGAAATAGATTTTAATGGTCTTCCATCTTTAGCCGAAACTGGAGAAGGACTTCTTCTTTGATTATCAATTAATGCATCTACAGCTTCTTGAATCATTCTTAATTCATTTTGAATTATCAAGATTGGAGCATCTTTTTCCATTCATCCTTTTAAACGGTTATTTCTAATAATAATACGACGATAAAGTTCGTTAATATCACTAGTTGAGTGTCTTCCACCATCTAATTGAATTAATGGTCTTAAATCAGCAGGAATAACTGGTAAATGTTTAATTAACATAGAAGTTGGTTTTTGTTGAGAGTTAATAAAAGAGTTAATAACTTGTAATCTTTTATACAATTTATCTCTTTCTTGAATTTTTGTTGATGTTTGTTTTTCAGGACTTAATTGCTGAATTTCATCAACTTGTTTTTTAACTTTATCTCTTTCTTCTTCAAGATTAATATTTTTTAATAAGTATTCAATAGCCGCTGAACCGGTAGAAATTTTAGCATCTGAATACTCTTCAATAATTTCATTTAATTCATAAAAATCAATTCCGTATTCTTTACCAATTTTGGAAGATGCAAGTTCAGTTAAATCTTTTAAAGCTTCTGATAATTCTTCATAAGCTTCAGTTCCTTCTTTATAACGGGAACGAATTTCAATTAATGCATCTCTATAAATAACTCCAGCTTCATTTAGTTCGATAATTTGATTTTTTGGTAATGCTTTGATGTCTCCAGATTCCAAAATAATGTGAGCTTTATAGTAAATTAAGGATTCTAATGATGATTTAGAAACTGCTTTATTTGAGTCTTCTGTTTTTATTCCAAGTAATTTAGAAATAATTGAGTGATCAATTCTGAAAAATCAAAAGTGCACAACTGGTGATTGTAACTCAATGTGTCCCATTCTTGATCTTCTAGAAATTTTTGGTAAAATTTCAGATTTTAATGCCTTACATTGATCTGTTGCAGAACAAAGAGTTCCTTCGTTGGATTTTTTATATTTTCTTCCACAAATTGAACATTTATAATCAATAATAGGTCCAAAAATTAACTCATCGAATAACCCTTCTCTTTCTGGTTTATATGTTTTATAATTAATGGTTTCTGGTTTAGTAACTTCACCATGTGATCATTCTAAAACATCTTCAGAAGTAGCAAGAGAAAGTGAAATTTTATCAATAGAATTTTCATCAATTGTTGCGTATTTTCTTGTAATTTTATTTGGTTCCTTCTTAATCATTAATAATCTCCTTCTTCTTCTTCAAAATTATTTTCATGAGTATCAATTTTTTCACTAATTAAATTATAATCATTAATAATTTCTGGTGAAAATTCGTCTTCAATACTAATGTTATTTTCTTCATAACTACTAAAATCTTGTTCAAATTCTTCGTCTTTTAGGTAGTTTTCTTTTTTGTGCACTTCTAATTTGATTCCAAGACCTCTTAATTCATAAGCTAAAACGTTAAATGATTCAGGCATTCCAGGTTTAGGAATTTTTCCTCCTGTTGCTAAAACATTATAAAGAATATTTCTTCCTTGAATGTTATCAGATTTATATGTTAATAATTCTTGTAAAACAGTAGATGCACCAAATGCTTCTAATGCTCAGGTTTCCATTTCTCCAAATCTTTGTCCACCATTTTGAGATTTACCTCCTAATGGTTGTTGAGTAATTAGTGAATATGGTCCAACACTACGAGCATTCATTTTGTCATCGACCATGTGTTGTAGTTTTAACATATACATAACACCAACTGATACTTCGTTGTCAAATGGTATTCCTGTAATTCCATCGTATAGTTTAAATTTACCAGAAGTAGGTAAGTTAGCTTCTTTTAAAACATTTGTTATGTCGTTATTTTTTACTCCGTCAAATACAGGAGAAACAAATTTAACATTAAGTTTTCTAGCAGCCATTCCAAGGTGTAATTCAAGTACTTGACCAATGTTCATACGTGAAGGAACCCCTTGTGGATTTAATAGAATATCGATTGGAGTTCCATCTTCTAAGTATGGCATATCCTCTACTGGTAATACAAGAGAAATAACCCCTTTGTTTCCGTGACGACCAGCCATTTTGTCCCCAACTTTTATTTTTCTTTTTTGAGCAATAAATACTTTAACAATTTTATCAATTCCGTCTTCCAGTGAATCCCCTTGTGCTCTTGAAAGAATTTGCACATCAATAACTGTACCAGCATCTCCGTGTTTTACTTTTAATGATGTATCTTTTTGATTTGAAGATTTATTACCAAAAATTGCATTCATTAATTTTTCTTCAGGAGTTGGATTATCTTCTCCTTTCGGACTGGTTCTACCAACAAGAATATCTCCTGTACTTACTTCAGAACCAACACGAACAATCCCGTTTTCATCTAAATGTCTTTTTGAACGTAAAGAAGCATTTGGAATATCTGTTGTTAGAATATCATCTCCTGCTTTTGATGCTCTAAATTGAATAGTTTGCTCTTCAATGTGAATAGAAGTAAAGACATCATCTTTAACTAATTTTTCACTTATAATAACAGCATCCTCGAAGTTGAATCCATGTCATGTAGAGAAGGCAACTAGCACATTTTTACCAAGAGCTAATTCTCCATTTTTAGTTGAAGGACCATCACAAATTAATTGTCCTGCTTCAACTTTATCCCCTACTTTTACTATTGGTTTTTGATTAATAACAGTTCCTTGATTGGATCTTTCAAAAATTCTTAAATTATAATCGATTATTTCGTTTATTTTGTCACTACTTTTTATTTTAATTTGTTGTGAATCGACAAAAACAACTTCTCCAGCTTTCTTTGCTTTTAAATTGGTTGCAGCATATCTTGCAACATCATATTCAGCACCAGTTCCAACTAGTGGAGTTTCAGATTCAATTAATGGTACTGCTTGTCTTTGCATGTTTGCGCCCATCAATGCACGGTTAGCATCATCGTTTTCTAAAAATGGAATGGTACTTGCAGCAATAGAAGTCATTTGTTTTGAAGCTACATCAATATAATCAACTTCTTCAGGTTTAACAATTAAATATTCGTGATCTTTTCTAACAGTAATTTTATCCCCTAAAATTTTGTTATTTTCATCAACATCAACAGAAGATTGAGCAAATTTAAAACCATATTCTTGCACTGCTGTTAATCAGTAAACTTTATCATAGTTAATGATTCCGTTTTCAACTCCATAATAAGGAGTTTGGATAAATCCGTAATCATCAACTTTCGAATAAGAAGCAAGGTTTAAAATAAGTCCAATGTTTTGTCCTTCAGGTGTTTCAATAGGACAAATTCTTCCGTAATGAGTTGCATGAACGTCACGAACTTCAAATTGAGCTGTATCTCTATTTAAACCTCCAGGTCCAAGAGATGTAACTCTTCTTTTGTTTGCAATTTCAGCAAGTGGATTAATTTGATCCATAAATTGTGATAATTTTGAAGAGTTAAAAAATGTTTTAAATTGGTTATAAATTGGTTTATTATTATGAATACTTTTAGGTGTAATTTTATCCATTTCTTTTGTAGATAGTTTTTCTTTTGCGTGTTTTTCTAGTTTAGTAAGTCCCACAATGAATTGGTTTTGTAATAATTCACCAACTCCAACTATTCTTTTATTAACAAGTGAGTCAGGATCATCTTCTTTTCCTAAATTATCAATTAAATTAAAGTAATATGAAATGGTTGCAATAATATCAGAAATTAATAAATGCATTTCTGTAGAAGTAGGATCGTTTGCAATAACTAAAATAGGATCTTTGCCATTTTCTAAAGATCTTTTGTTTGGTCATACTTTTACCATAATTACTTTTGTTCTTTTTTCTAAAGAAGGATTTATATCAAGTTGTTTTCCATAAACTTGAGAAGTAATATCTGGAATGTCTACTGTTTTTAAGATACCTTTATCAAATTGAGATTGAATTTCTAAAGCAAGTTTTGGAGTAATAAAAGTTTCTTTTTTGTAAAGAATTTCCCCTTTGTCATTTGTTAAATCTTCTGCTAAATAAGTTTCTAAAATTCTTTCAACTAAATTTAACTTTCTATTCAACATGTATCTACCAGTTTTAGATAAATTGTATCTTCTGTCATTAAATAAAGTTAAAGGAATTAAATTGAAAATAGCTTCATCGGTGATTCTATCTCCTTTTCTAATAATTCTATAAATTAACTCTAAATTATCTTTACTGGATTCGATTTTTTCTTTTTTAATTGACTCTTTTAAAACACTTGAATTACCAAATAGTTGTAACATTGTTTCTTTTTTCAAACCTAAACCATTTAAAAAAGTGGTTAAAGGAATGTTTTTATGTTTATCAATTCTAATTTTTACTGTATCAATTGAGTTACCTGTAACTCTGTGGAAAATTTCAATTCAAGATCCAAGTTGTGGAATAATTTCAACTTTGTTAAACAAGTCATCCGCTTGTTTATTACGAACGTTTTTACCAAAATATGCCCCAGCAGATCTAATCAACTGAGCAACAATAACTTTTTCAGAACCATTTATGATAAAAGTACCACCACTTGTCATTAAAGGAACTTCTCCATAAATAATATCTGTACTTTCGTCAATTTCTCCTGTTTCCACAGTATGTTTTCTTAAAGAACCAACTATTTTCCCTGTATAAGATGTTCCTTTTTGTTTTGCTTCTTTAATTGCTTGAAATTCATCTTTTGGAATTTCAACTCTTACTGAACCAGGTATGTATTGAATTTCAATTTTTCCATTTGCAGAAACAATAGGGTAAATTTTATTCAATGATTCATCTAAACCATCTGTTAAAAATCAGTTAAATGATTTTCTTTGTGTTTCAAGAAAATCAGGAGTTTCTAACGTATGTTTAGTTTTTGAATAATCTCTTCTTTCAGTTATTGGTCCAAATTTTCTAATTTTGAATTTTTTTTCCATTTTTCTTCCTTTTTTAATTAATTTTGTGTTATATTTAATAGTAATGATTATGGAATTATATCATAATTTACATTAAACAGAATAAAACAATAACTAGATGATTAAATCTAGTTATTTTTTAAGTTTTTTTTCTATTTTCTTTCTTCATAAACAGAAGCAACTTTTCTGTTTCTTTTTGTTTCGAATTTTACATATCCGTCAATTAGTGAGTATAATGTGTCATCGTTTCCACGTCCAACATTATTTCCAGGGAAGATTTTAGTTCCTCTTTGTCTGAAAATAATTGCTCCTGCAGTTGCGAATTGACCATCACTTAATTTAACACCAAGACGTCTACCTATCGAATCTCTACCGTTTCTAGTAGAACCACCAGCTTTGGTTTTTGCCATTTTAAATTATCCTTTCAATTCTGTTATTTTTACACGAGTATAAGGTTGACGATGACCTAATTTTCTTTTATGAGTTGATTTAGGGTTGTGACGATAAACAACGATTTTTTTAGCTTTTCCTTGTTTTTCAATTACACCTTCAACAACTGCACCTTTAACAAAAGGTGTTCCAACTTTTTTATCAAGAACAAGAACTTCGTTAAAAGAAACTTTGTCTCCTTCGTTTCCATCAATTTTTTCAATAAAAATTGTATCTCCTGATTTAACAATAAGTTGTTTTCCACCAGTTTTGATTATTGCAAACATGCTTCCTCCTCATATGGCTCATCTTTGAGGTTCATTTTATAAATGATTGGACTTTTTAGTCACTACCTTTTTAGAATGGTTACACAAGTAACTATTTAATTATAACACTTTTTAATTAATATATAATAAAAAAATGTATTATATTTTGTATAAGAAAATATGTTTAAGTAAAATCTTTTTACAAATTTAATAGATAATTAAGCAAAATATTATATAATTCAAAAGAGTATTTCTAATATATACTCCTTGATCTTGAAAAAAGATCCTGATGACCGAAAGGAGCCAAAATGGCAAAATACGAAATTATGCTAATTTTAGCACCAACAGAAGATGTTGCATTAGCAGAAAAAATTGCAAAAGAAGTTTTTTCAAATGGTGTTAAAAGTGTAGAAAAATTAGAAAGAACTGAGTTAGCTTATCCAATCAATAAATCTAAAACAGGAATTTTTGTTTTAATGAATGTAGAATCAGAAGAAAGCAAAATTGCTGAATTTGTTAGAAAAACAAACATTCAAAAAACAATTTGAAGAAGTCTTGTTGTTAACTTAGATACAGAAAAAGGTTTAAATAGAAAAGTAAAACCTAAAAAACGTAAACTTTCATTCTTTAAAAATCAACAAAACTCAAAAGAAAATTCTAATTCTGAAAATTCAGAACAAAATAAAGAAACAAAAGCTGAAGAAAAAAAAGTTGTTAAAAGAACAAGAGTTACAAAAAAAACTGAAAATAAAGAATAATAAGGGAGTTTGCAATGAATAAAGTTATATTAATAGGAAGAATAGCGAATAATTTAGAATTAAATAAAACTAAATCTAATATTAGTTATTTAAGATTAACAGTTGCTGTATCAAGAAGATATTCAACTAATGATGGCAATGAAATTACTGATTTTATACCTGTTGTAGTTTGAAGAAATAGTGCTGAATTTTTAGCAAGAAATGCATCAAAAGGTTCTAGAATCCTTGTGGAAGGTTCCTTTGCTACAAATAGTTTTGTTAATAATCAAGGACAAAACGTTACTTCAAATGAAGTTTCTGCTGAAAATGTAACTTTATTAGAAAGCAAGCAAGAAAGCGAAAATAGAAGAAAAAATATTAATAATAACCCTTCTGTTTCAGCAACAAATCCTGCAGAACCAACATTTTCAACTGTAAATAATTCAGAATATTCATCAAAAAATAATGTAGAAAAAACTACTTTAAATGATGATGAAGAAGAAACAGATTGAGATGTTGAAAGTTTTTTATAATTAACTAAGGAGAAAAATGATTAATCGTAAAGTAAAAAAACAATTCAAAAAAAGACCTTGTAATTTTTGTTTAGAATCAATGCAATATATTGATTACAAAAACACAGAATTACTTAAAAAATATATTAGTAGTCATGGAAAAATTCATCCTTCAAGATTAACTGGTACATGTTCTAGACATCAAAGATTATTATCTACAGCTATCAAAAGAGCAAGAATTATTGCATTATTACCATTCGTATCTGAAATAATTAGAAAATAATATAAAAATCTTTAGAGCAATACTCTAAAGATTTTTTAAAGGAGAAATATGTCATTAAAAGCCGGAATAGTTGGATTACCTAACGTAGGAAAATCCACTTTGTTTTCTGCATTAACAAAAGTGCAAGCTGAATCAGCAAATTATGCTTTTACAACTATTGAACCAAATATTTCAATAGTTGAATTAAAAGATAAAAGATTAAACGAAATTGCAAAATTTGTTAATCCTGAAAGAATCTTGCCAACAACCTTTACTTTCGTTGATATAGCAGGGTTAGTATCAGGAGCTTCTAAAGGAGAAGGTCTTGGTAATAAATTTTTATCTAATATAAGAGAAGTAGATGCAATTATTCAAGTTGTTCGTTGCTTTGAAAACAAAGATATTTTACATGTTGCAAATGAAATAAATCCTAAAAACGATGTGGAAGTAATTAATTTAGAATTATTACTTGCTGATATGCAAGTAATTGAAAATGTAATTAAAAGGGTAGAAAAGAAAGCACTCAATAGTAGTGATAAAGATGTAAAGGCGGAATATCAAGTTGCTTTAAAACTCAAAAAAGCATTTGATAATAATATTCCAGCAAGAAACGTTAATTTATCAGAAGAAGAATTAAAAATTGTCAAAGGTTACCAGTTATTAACATTAAAACCTATATTATATGTTGGAAATATCTCTCAAGAAGATATAGAAAATCCTTTAAATAATAAGCATTTTTATAATCTTAAAACTCTTGTTGATTCTTACAATAATTTATTACTTCCTATTTCTATCCAATTAGAATATGAAATTAGTTTATTAAATGACGAAGATAAACAAATATTTCTAGATGAATATAAACTAGAATATTCAGGACTTGAAATTTTAACAAGAGAAGCATTTAAGCTTTTAAATTTAGCAACTTATTTTACAGCAGGTGTTAAAGAAGTTAGGGCTTGAACTTTCACCAAAGGAATGTTTGCACCACAATGTGCAGGAATTATTCATAGCGATTTTGAAAAAAAATTCATAAAAGCAGAAATAATTAGTTATAGTGATTATATTGATAATGGTGGTGAAAAAAACGCTAAAGAACAAGGAAAAATGCGTCTAGAAGGAAAAAATTACGAAATGCAAGATGGCGATATTTGTTTATTTAAATTTGGAAAATAAAAAATGAGATACTTAAATCTCATTTTTTTATTATTGTAAATAAAGTGTAGTATTATTAATCAATGAAATTAGATAATATAGAGAATAAACATCAACTAATATATCATTATAAACTTTATTTAAAATTTTAACTTTATCAGATGATTTTGGAAAATCTAGTTCCATAAAACCAAAACTACAATTATAAGTATAATAAATTCTAGATCCTGATGATAATAAATGTAATCCTGTAATTTGAACACCGTTTTTATCATGATATCTCTTTAGTGATAGTTCCATTGCAAGAGGTGTATACATTTGTCTTATTTTTAATTCGTTATTTGAACGTGGAGAAAATGTTTTAACAAAATCTTTATTTTCTAATTTCTCTATGTTTTTTTTACTAAAAAAAGATGATCTAAATAATTCAAAGGCAAAACCTTTATCACCAAGCACTGTTGTATCGATTTGCATAATACCGTTATCTACGTATGTAACTCTATCGTTATCCCCTTTTTTCTTAGCATAATCAATACATTTTCATTTTAAGTTTAAAAAAACAACAGGATATTTTTGATTAATTAAAACTCTTTTAATTGATGTTTTGCTTTCTAAAACAACTTTATCATAGCTTCTTGCTAAATCACTTTGAACTTCTTCAATGTGTCTTTTATCTAAACTAAAATTATTACTTTCGTCAATTTCTTTATTTATTTTATAATCATAGGTTTCATCTAAAACTTTAATGCTTTCTTTATAAATAGAAGGAACATTGAGGTTTTTTTGAATTTCAAGTTGAAGCATCAAAATTAAATTTTTCTTTTTCTTCATAAATATTGAAGCTACCAAAGAACTTATTAAACCTAAAACAAAGAAAACTAATGCAGCTACTGTTAAAGAAACATTTTTTTGAAGTAATCAAATAACAACAAATAAAATAGATAATCCAAGTAAAACTAGTGTTGTGATTATAAAAATAGAAAAAATTAAATGTGCTTTTTTTATTTTTTCTTGTAAATCTTTTGTCTTATCAAAAGTTTCATCTATTGTATTTTTAATAAATGGATAAATTGTTTCTTTTGAAATATGTTGAAACTCTGAAAATGTTTTATAATTGTCTATTGTTTTCATCTAATTTTATAAATCTTTCATAGAAACATCTTGTCTTTGTTGTGCGCTTGCTTGGAATAATGGATAAGTTTCTAAGTGTAATGAACTTGATATAACTGTTGCTGGGAAAACTAAAATAGAAGTGTTAAATGTGTTAACTTTACTATTATATAGTCTTCTTGCTGCAGCTATTTCTCTTTCTAAATAACTTGTTTGTTCCATTAATTCACCATAAAGTGCTGATGTTTTTAAATCTGGATAGTTTTCTGAAACAGCAATCAATCTACCTAAAACTGAATTAGTTAAACCTTCTACTTGAGAAGCATTATCAATACTTTTAGTCATATTTCTTAATTTAGTTACATCAGTAAGAATAGATTGTTCAAAATTTTTGTGTGATTTAACTTGATCTACTAATTTTATTAATGTATCACTACGTTTAGCTAATTGAGTTTCGATTGTACCAGCTGCCTCATTGATTTCATTTTGTTGTCTTAAAAATCCATTTCTTTTAACTAAGAAATAAATTGGTGCAAAAAATAGAAGTAATGTTCCAAAAACTCAGAAAAATACTTTTGCCGCTACTGAACAAACAGGTTTTTTTGCACTATTATCAACTGTAGGTTCAAATCCTTTTGGTTCATTGTTATTATTTGGATTAAATAAATTTGCCATAATTTTCCTTTCTTTTTTTTATATTTATATTATTAAATTATGTTTAACTTTATATAAATTAAATCAGTAGTAAAATTTGTTTTGATATTCAACTAAGATGATTTTTTATGAACAAATAATCCTACTAATAAAATTATATCAATTAAATAGATTTTATTTTACATTAAAATTTCATCCATTTTTTGAATTAATAAATTTAAATTTTTCTTTTTTGTTGAAGAAACAAAAAAACATTCATATTTATTTAGTAATTCGATTTCTTTTTTGACTTTATATAATTGTGACTGGTTTAATTTGTCTATTTTAGTTGCAACTAAAATAATTTTTTTATTTAAAAATTCTAAAAATTCTAACATACTTTTGTCATTATCAGTTAATCCAATTCTAGAATCAAAAAGTAAAAAAGTAGTATCTAAATTTTCCCTAAAAGTAAAATATTCTTCAATCATATTGAACATTTTTTCAGAAAGAGATTTTGACATTTTAGCATATCCATAACCAGGTAAATCCACGATTATTTTTTGGTCGTTGTTTTCAAAAAAATTAATTAATTGTGTTCTACCGGGAGTATTTGAAGTTTTTGCTATTTTTGTGTTTGCAAGAGCGTTTATTAAAGAAGATTTACCAACATTAGATCTACCTATAAAACAAATTTCTTTTCCTTTATGAAAATATCAATTTTCTTTTTTTGAAGAAGATACTATAAATTTTCACATCTAAAATCCTTTATCATAAATTTTTTTATGTCTTTCTAATGTTGAACTTATTTCTCGGTTTTTTTCATCTGGAAAAAATACAATTGTTTCTAATTCGCTGTAAATTTCTTTATTTCCATATGCAAGTTCTAATTCATAACTAAAGTCTATATCATTTCTTGCTGCTCTTATTAAAAATTTAACATCTAGTTTTTTTGCAAATTCTGCAGTCAACTCTTTATCGTTAATCAATATTTCTACATTTTTAAGTTTATCTATTTTTTGCTGAACTATTGATTTTTTTTCTTGAAATGAACTTATTTGCTTTTTATCTGGATTTCTAGTTATTACAACATATATAAAATCAAATACTTTTAAAGCTTTTTGTAAAATATTTAAATGCCCTTCGTGAAAAGGATCAAAACTACCTGCAAATATTGCTTTATTCATATAATTTTAATGCGTCTTGTGCAATAAGTAATTCTTCATTAGTTCTTATTACATAAACAGGAATGTCGGATTTAGAAGAAGAAATTAATGTATAATCTTTAATTTCTGAAGGTGAAACATTATTTTTATCTTTATCCAGTTCAATATTTAAATTTGGTAAGGTTAATTTTTCAATAACTAATTCTCTAATAAAACTAGAATTTTCACCAATTCCTGCTGTAAAAACTAATGCATCTATTTTTTTACCAACTTTATTAATGTAGTTAACTAAATAATCTACAATTTTTTGAATATATAAATTTAAAGTAAAAATTACATTTTGATCATTTTCTTTGTATCTTTGAACCAAATCTCTCATATCAGATGAAATACCAGAAACACCTAATAATCCAGATTGTTTATTTAATAAATTGGTAAATTCTTTTAAAGAAATATTAGCAGCTTCGGTTGCATATTCATGAATCGCCGGATCTATATCTCCACTTCTTGTTCCCATCATTATGCCCGCTAATGGAGTAAATCCCATAGATGTATCAAATGATTTAGAATCTTTAATAGCACATAAAGATGCTCCATTTCCTATATGTAAATTAACAAAATTTATTTTTTCTTTATTTAAAATTTTTTCTAATTTTAATGTAATAAATTTATGACTAATTCCATGCATTCCATATTTTTTAATGCCGTATTTTTCTGCAAATTCTTTATTAATCCCGTATTTTGAATTAATATCAGGAATAGAAGTATGGAAGGCTGTGTCAAAACTAGCACTCATTTTAGCATTAGGTAAAACTTCTTGCATAGCTTTAATTGCTTGGATTGCTCCAGGATTATGTAATGGAGCAAATTTTGAACATTCATCTATTAATTCAATTGCTTCTTTTGTTAATTTTGTAGAATCTTTAAAATATTCACCACCATGAACTACTCTAAATCCGATTAACTCAATTTCATCTAAAGAATTAATAATTTTATTTTCTTGTCATAAATCAAGTGTTTTATTTGCTGCTTCTTTATGATTTTGCATTTCAACTTCTTTTTTAATATCATTATCACCAAATGACATTTTAATAAAAGAATTAGCTATCCCAACTCTTTCTGCGATTCCTGAAGCTATAACTTTAAAATCTTCTTTATTAAATAATGATCATTTCATTGATGAAGAACCAGCATTTATTACTAATATTTTTTTATTCATATTATTTTTCCTCTTTAAAAGTCTGTAATGTTGTAATTAAAACTGTGTTATAAACGTCTTCTACAGTTGATCCTCTAGATAAATCATTTACAGGTTCTGCAATACCTGTAATAACTGGACCAATTGCTCCATAATTTCCAAGTCTTTGTGCTATTTTATATCCTATATTTCCTGCATCTAAATTAGGGAATATAAACACATTAGTTTGTCCATCATATGACTCTTTTTTATATTTAGCTTTTCTTACGTTTTCGCTAATAGCGGCATCGAATTGAATTTCACCAATAGCTTTAACATCACTACTTAATTCATTAAATTTAATAGTTGCTTCTGAGCTTAATTTAGATTCATCACTAACAGCTGAACCATCTGTTGAAAAAGAAAGGAAAGCAATTTTTGGTTCTATTCCTAAATTTTTTGCAAATTCTTTTGCATTTAAACCAATTTCAGCCAACTGATCTGAATTTGGTTTTATATTTACAGATATATCTGAAAAAATAAATTTTTCATTTTCCTTATGCATTATCATAGCAGATGAAATAGTTTTTATTCCTTTTTTAGGACCAATCACTTTAAAACCAGCTCTTAAAATATCGGCTGTTGTGTAATTTAAACCACCAACTACACCATCTACTTCTTTGTTTTTTAACATCATCATTCCATAAAAAGGATTGCTTTCTAAACTTTTTTGAGCAGATTCCATTGTTTCTTTTCCATTTCTTGCTTCAAAAAATAATTTTGCGTATTTTTCCTTTTTAGAAGAACTAATTACTTCTTGTTGAATTTTAGAAGAAACATTTTTATTTTCTTTATTTACAAGTAAAATAACATTTACTAAATCAGTATTAACTAATTTTTCCGCCGCATCAATAGCTCTTTGATCTTCTCCATCTATTAGTAAAATGGTTTTTTTTGATTTTAATTCTTTGTTTTTTATATCAATTTTATTTTCTAATTCTTTTTGAAAAAACATTTTTTCTCCTTATTTATTTAATAATAAAAATTATAATACTTTTTTAAAAAACTATTTCTTTATTATTGAAAATAAATTCAATAAAAGAATTATTTTCGTTTTTTTATAGAAATTAATAAAAAATAAAGAAAGTTATTTTATTTTTTTGTATTAGTTTTATAATTTATAAATAGTAATTTTTAAATAATCAAAAGGAGAAAAATGTTTAAAAATAAAAAAGAAACAAAAAAAGCATTATTTATAGCTTTACCAATTGTTGCAATCGGAATTCCTGTTGCTGTAGGAACAACTGCTATTGTTTTAAAACATAAAAATAATCAAAAGATTGATATTAAAAAAAATGAAGCAACTAATTTTAGTATTTCTAAAAACACCAATGGATGACAAATTTTTCTAAAAACTAAAGATAATCAACCTACAAACAATTCAGCCAAAGAAATTGAATTTACTAATGAACAAAACGAAAGCATTACTTTTAAAGCATCTTGAAAAAAAATTAACAATGATAATTTTTGAGTTATAGATATAAATGATTTATCTATTCCAAAAAAAGGTAGTTATTCCATTCAGATACCAAGCGACATTACACTTGTTGAAAAAACAGAAAATATAAAAATTAATTTTCCTTTTTTTGAAATCAAAAATACGGAAAAAACTGGGGAATTAGAAATTTTCTTTACCAATATTTTAAACAGTAATTCTATAACTTATACTTTAGAAAATATCGAAAATACAAATATAAACAAAACAAAAAACATAACTATATTAAATAATTCATTTAAAATAGATATACCTAATGATTTAGAAAAAGGAAGATACTTACTTAAAAAATTATATTTTAATCCCACTGATAATTTAATTGATAATCATTTTTTAGAAATAAATAAAGAAAAATTAACTATTTCAAATTTAAATTTTGGACAAATCATTAAAAATAAACTGATTATAAATTTAGAAACTTTAAATAAAAATATAAAAAATCCAAATAATTTTAATAATTTTTCTTTAATTTTTGAAAATAGAAATAATGAAATTAAAAAAATATTAGGAACAATTGAAGAAAAAAATCTTTCTTTTGATTTAAATCAATTAAGTGATAAATATGTTTGAAATATTTTACAATTAGAAATTGCAAATTCTTCAAATGAACAAAATAAAATTATTGCCAATTATAAAGATTTTAGTGAAACTATAAAAAATTATTATAAAGCGAAAAATAAAGAAGTTTCGTTTGAAAATTCTTTTGTAACAAATAAAAGTTCTTTACTTTTTATAAATGATCCAAATAATTGAATAGATTTAAGTTCTCAAAATTTTAAAATTAAACATTATAATAAAAATAAAGAATTGTTAGAAGAAGTTAATAATTTCAACGTTGTAGATTTAAATAAAAAAGCAGTATTATTTCAATTTAAAAATTCTTTTCAAACAGAAGATTTTATTGAAGTTGAATATTCCAATACTGAAATTAATTTAAATAAAAATAAGTTTATTTTTAATAAAAATACAATAGAAACAAACAATCTTATTACTGTTCAAAAAGAAGAAAATAAATTAAACATTTTACTAAAAAATAATTTAGAAACTACAAATAATTCAGAAATAAAAGCAAATTTTGTTGTAATAGATGAAAACAATCATATTACTACAAATGAAGAAAAAATATTACACTTAATAGATAAAAACAAACTAGAAATTATGCTAAATGATTCTTTCTTTGAAGCTAATAAAACATATTATTTATCTTCAATAGAATTTATTAATAATGCTTCCCATATGCTTATTCCTTTCGATAATAATAAAATCACTAAAATTTCAACATTCGAAAATAATATAACAAATATTAATATTTTAAAAAGAGAAACTATAAATAATACAACTTATTTACATTTTGAACTACCAAATACTTATCTAAATAACGAGTTAAATCACCTATTTTCAATAGTAAAAAACGATAAAGAATATAAAGGATATACAGATTTAAACACACTAACTTTCTATATAAATGATAATTTACCAGAAAATTTATCCGGTTCTATAATTAAAGATCTAAACTCTGGAAGAATATTTAAAATTAATAAATAAAAAAACTCAATTTAGTTGAGTTTCCTTAAATGAAATATAAAGTGCACCAGTGTTTTTATAACCTATTTGTATTTTATATTAATTTAATAAAATGCTTAGCATTTTATCCCGAGTTTCCCAGTCAACACTAAAAAGCAGAAAATCAACCATTTTTTTGG